>JANJTY010000002.1 GCA_024710865.1 Lysobacteraceae bacterium
GAGTGCTCGCTCGATCCCTGCGAGATCATGCTGACCGAGACGCCGGCGCGGTGCAGGGCGCCGAACACGCGCTCGGCCGTGCCCGGCACGCCGATCATGCCGGCGCCCTCGACCGTGACCAGGGCCAGGCCATCGACCGCCGAGAGGCCCTTCACCGGCGGCTGGTCGGGCGCGTGCTCGGCGATGCGGCTGCCCGGATCCAGCGGCGCGAAGGTGCTGCGCAGGCGGATCGGGATGCCGCGCGCCATCGCCGGCGCGAGCGTCTGCGGATGGATCACCTTGGCGCCGAAGTAGGCCAGTTCGCAGGCCTCGTCGTAGCTCAGCGCCGGGATGCGCGTGGCCTCGGGCACGAAGCGCGGATCGGCGCTGTACACGCCGTCGACATCGGTCCAGATGTGCAGCTCGGAGGCCTCGAACAGGGCCGCGAAGATCGAACCCGAGTAGTCGCTGCCATTGCGCCCCAGGGTGGTGGCGCGGCCGTCGCGCAGGCGCGCCACGAAGCCGGTGATGACGAGCTTGCGACCCGGATGCGCGCTGCGCCAGTCGGCCAGGCGGCGCGCGCTGGCCTCCCAGTCGACCACGGCCCCGAGCGGCTCGTGCCGCACCACCAGGACCTCGCGCGCGTCCAGTCGCTCGACCGACGCATCGCGCCGGCGCCAGCAGGCCTGCACCAGGCGCGAGCTGAGCACTTCGCCCAGGCCCGAAACCCAGGCTAGCGCGTCCTCGCCGGGCGAACCAAGCAGGGCCAGCGCGTGCAGCACGTCGGCCAGGTTGCGGAACTCGCGCCCGATATCGGCCTCGAGCGCGGCCTCGCCCGCGGCCAGCGCGCGCGCGGCGATCTGGTGGCGCTCGCGCAGGGCTTCCCAGTCCGCCTGCCAGCCGGCATCGCCGCGGGCAGCCTTTTCCGCCAGGCCGATCAGTGCGTCGGTCACGCCCTTCATCGCCGAGACCACGACGATCTGGGCCGGATCGCTGCGCGCCTCCAGGATCTCGACCACGGCCTGGATGCGCGCCGCATCGGCCACGGAGGTGCCGCCGAACTTGTGCGCGACGGGCGCTGCGGCGGCTTCGCTCGGGTTCTGGGGGGACGCGTTCATCGGGGCTCCGGTGTCTTGGCCCCGACCGCCACGCGGCGGGTGTGCCCCCGCCGGTGCTGGCGGTGCGGGGGCGTTGAGGGATGTTTCAGCTCAGGCCGGACCGCACCGCGATGCCGTGGTGGTACCGGTACCGGTAATGGAGGCAGCGCCCGGGCCGAAGCCGGGAACCATCGTGCTGCGCTGCGCCATTCCGATCATGGCTCCGACACTGCGCGAAGCCGCGGGGGCTTGTCAAGCGCGATTTCAGCGAAAGAGGAACCCGGTGGTGCGGCGCAGCGCAGGTGGCGCCTGGGCCGGGTTCAGAGGGCCAGCGATTGCCTATCGCCGCCATGGCGGCTCCCTCGGCACAGACCCCCGCGTGGGCCCGTGGCGTCTCAGTCGCCATCCGGCAGGCGGTACTCGAAGACGTAGAAGTGCTTGCCGCCCTCTTCGATTCGGATCTGCATCTCCCCGCTCAGCCCGGCCAGCTCAGCGCTGCCCGAATCCGGCACCACCACCAGGGTCAGCCGCCGCTCGTTGCCGGACATCAGCCCGCTGTGCTGCAGCACGAAGCTGCCCCGCTTTCCGTCCAGCGTGCCTTCCACCCGCTCGATCGCGACATAGCCGGCCGAACCCTTCACCGCCGTCATCGCGGTGAGCATCTCGCCGCGGCTGCTCGCGTCCAGCGCGCCGTGGAAGCGCTTGTCGAGCTGGAAGCGGCCGAGCGTGAGCCCGTCGTCGCTCCTGGATTCGGACTGCGGCGTCATCGTGACCTCGAACGGACCTTCGGCGCGGTGGGGCATGGCGGGTGTCTCCGCTTGGGATGGATTGGCGTTCGCCCCGGCCATGCACAGCGCAGCGAGGAGCATGGCGATGCAGGCATGCAGTCGCGCGCGTCGGTGTCTCATGTCCATCGAACGGTCGCTGGGTTGGACTGGGGAGGAGCGCTCGATGCTACGACGAGTCCAGCCGATCCGGGTTGTCCTCGCACCAGTCCGCCCATCCACGTCCCGGACTGGCCCGCAGTCCAATCAGCGGATAGCTTCGGCCTCAACGCTGCAGCGTCACGAAGCGCACCGCCTGCCCGCCGCCCGGCGCGAGGCGCAGCCTGAGCGTGTCGCTGCTGCGCAGTTCGCGCGTCTCGCGTGCGAAGTCGAAGGGCGCGCTCTCGAAGTGGGCGGCGGCGCCATCGCGGTAGATCTCGGCGCGGTAGCGCCGGCCGGGTTCGAGGAAGGCGAGCGGTATCTCCAGCACGCGGCCGTTCTCGTCGGTGATGGCGCCGAGGTACCAGTCGGCGCCGCCGCGCGCCTGGCGTGCGATCACGGCGTAGTCGCCGACCTCGCCGGCCAGGGTGCGGCTCTGCTCCCAGTCCACCGGCACGTCCTTGATGAACTGGAAGGGCTCGGGGAAGCGCGCGTAGTTCTCCGGCAGGTCGGCCACCATCTGGATCGGGCTGTAGAGCACGACGTAGAGCGCGAGCTGGCGCGCCAGGGTGGAGGGGATCGGGCTGTCGCCGCGACCCTTGAGGCTGAGCACGCCCGGCGTGTAGTCCATCGGCCCGGACAGCAGGCGGGTGAAGACCAGGTTGACCTCGTGCTCGGGCGGATTCTTGGGGTTGCCCCAGGCGTTGTACTCCATGCCGCGCGCGCCCTCGCGCGCCAGCCAGTTCGGATACGTGCGACGCAGGCCGCTGTCCTTGATCGGCTCGTGCGCGTTGATCGCGATGCGGTGTTTCGCGGCTTCCTGCACCACGCGCAGGTGGTGGTTCGCCATCCACTGCCCGTCGTGCCATTCGCGCAGCACGGGAGCGTCGGGTGCGTCCTGGCGCTCGATCTGTCCGGCGTCGCAGACGTAGCCGGTCTTGACCTGGTCCACGCCGTTGGCGGCATAGAGCCGGAAGGCGGCTTCGAGCTGGCGCTCGTAGTGGCTGACCGCGCAGCCGGTCTCGTGGTGCCCGACCAGGTGCACGCCCTTGCGCGTGGCGTAGGCGGTGACCGCCTCGAAATCGAAGCCGGGCACGCCGCGGGTGAAGTCGAAGTCCCAGCCGTTGCCGAACCACTGCCCGTCCCAGCCCGGGTTCCAGCCTTCGATCAGCAGGCCGCGGAAGCCGTGCTCGGCGGCGAAGTCCACGTAGCGTGTGGCGTTGGCCGTGGTCGCGCCGTGCTTGGCACCCGTCGCCCAGGTCTCGGTGTCGAGGTGCAGCGACCACCAGATGCCGACGTACTTCGCGGGCTTGACCCAGCTCACGTCGCCCAGCGCATTGGGCTCGTTGAGGTTGAGGATGAGATCGGAGTCGACCAGTCCGGCCGCGCTGTCGGCGATCTGCAGCGTGCGCCAGGGCGTTCGCATGGGCAGGCTGCGCCGCACCGAGACGCCGTCCGAAGCCGGGCTGAGGCGGGCTCGGAAGCGCTGCCCTTCCACCCGCCGCAGCCACATCGAGGCGTAGTCGACCAGGGCCGCCTCGTGCAGGGCGATGTGCAGGCCATCGCGGCTGCGCAGGGTGATCGGCGTGTGCGCCATGCTCACCTCGCGCAGCGGCGTGCGGTTGTAGAGGTACTCGTAGCGGTTCCATTCGCCGGCCGGGATCCACCAGGCGGTG
>JANJTY010000006.1 GCA_024710865.1 Lysobacteraceae bacterium
CGGTTTGACCCATGCCCACCGTCGCCGCCCGCGTCCACGCCGGGCGTGGTGGCCGCCCGGCTTCTACGAATCCCAAATCCCGATTCCCGAATCCCAGCTCCTCACCCCAACGCCGACAGCTCCCGGTTCAGCATTTCGACGTTGCCGAGGTTGAGTTCGACCAGGCGCTTCAGGCGGGCGAAGCTGTCGAGGTCGATGCGGCGGCAGGCGAAGCCGAGCTGGCCGGGCTCGACCCGCGCGAGGTCGACGCTCATGCTGATGACGAGGCCCGGGGCGAGGCGCAGGTCGAGGCGGTAGCGGTTACCGGCGGTGCCGTGCCACTGCGCGGGCTCGGCCACCAGCACGCCGCGCAGGGAGACGTCCAGCAGGTTGGCCGTCCACATCTGCGTGCCTGAGTACACATGCACGTTGCCTTCGACCGGGAAGCGGTGGAAGCGGCGCTGTGCTTCGCTGCTGGCCAGGCCCGAGTCGCTCATGATCCGCGCTGCAGCACCAGTTCGAGCACGAACTTGCTGCCGAAGAAGGCCAGCAGCAGCAGGAACATCGCGGCCAGGGTCAGGCGTGCGGCGCGCGCACCGCGCCAGCCCAGGCGCCAGCGGCCCAGCAGCAGCGTGCCGAACACCAGCCAGGCCAGGACCGACAGCACCGTCTTGTGCACCAGGTGCTGGGCGAACAGATCGTGCACGAACAGCACGCCAGTCAGCAGGGCCAGGCTGAGCAGGACGAAACCGGCCGCCACGGTGCGGAACAGCAGGGTCTCGGTCTGTACCAGCGGCGGCAGGAAGCGCGTCACCCCGCCCAGGCGGCGCCGGCGCAGGGCGTGCTCCTGCAGCCAGAGCATCAGGGCGAGCACAGCGCCGAGGGCGAGCGTGGCGTAAGCCAGCAGGGCCAGCCAGGCGTGCAACGCGATGCGCCAGTCGCCGGGTGCCGCGGTGGTCGAGGGGCCGGCGAGCACGTGCAGGAGCAGCAGCAGGCCGGCGAGCGGAAACACCAGCACGCCCAGCGCCTGCAGGCCCTGTTGCCGTCCCGCCAGGAGGGTGAGCGAGGCCATGCCCAGGCCCACCAGCGACAGCGCAGCGAAGAAATGCATGTCGGGCACCAGGCCGCGCGTCCAGCCAGCGGCATGCACGCCGAGGTGGAGCAGCAGCGCCGGCGCGGCAGCGAGCGCGACGACACCAGGGCCAGCGCGATCGCCGCGCAGCACCTGACCGGCCAGCAGGGCGGCGAGCAGGTAGGCCAGTAGCGCTAGCAGGGTGGTGGCGAGCAGCATGCTTGCAGTTTGGCACGTGGCCGCAGGGCCGCCAATCCGCCAGGCGGCTATACTTCGCGCCCCGCGGACGGCCCGCAAGGCCGGTGCCGCAGCGTCGATCCGGAAACCGCCCCATGTTCGAATCCCTGACCCAGCGCCTGTCCGGCACCCTGCAGCGTCTGCGCGGCCGCGGCCGCCTGACCGAGGAAAACATCCGCGAATCCCTGCGCGAGGTGCGCATCGCCCTGCTCGAGGCCGACGTCGCCCTGCCGGTGGTGCAGGCCCTGATCGAGCGCATCAAGGTGCGCGCGGTCGGACAGGAAGTGCTCAAGTCGCTGACCCCGGGCCAGGCCCTGATCAAGGTCGTGCGGGACGAACTGGCCGCGGTGATGGGCTCGGGCGCGACCGACCTCAATCTCAACGTGCCCGCTCCGGCGGTGATCCTGATGGCCGGCCTGCAGGGCGCGGGCAAGACCACCACGGTCGGCAAGCTCGCCAAGCACCTGCGCGAGCGGCGCAAGAAGAAGGTGATGGTGGTGAGCTGCGACGTCTACCGTCCGGCCGCCATCGCCCAGCTGGAGACTCTGGCCGGCCAGGTCGGCGCGATCTTCCATCCGTCCGAGGCGGGGCAGAAACCCGAGGCCATCGCGCGCGCCGCGATCGATGCCGCGCGCAAGCAGTTCGTCGACGTGCTGCTGGTCGACACCGCCGGACGCCTGGCGATCGACCAGGCCATGATGGAGGAGATCAAGGCCCTGCACGCCGCGGTGGCGCCGGTCGAGACCCTGTTCGTGGTCGACTCCATGACCGGCCAGGACGCCGCCAACACCGCCAAGGCCTTTGCCGAGGCCCTGCCCCTGACCGGCGTGGTGCTGACCAAGACCGACGGCGACGCGCGCGGCGGCGCCGCGCTCAGCGTGCGCTACATCACCGGCCGCCCGATCAAGTTCATCGGCGTCGGCGAGAAGCCCGACGGCCTCGACGTGTTCCACCCCGACCGCGTCGCCAGCCGCATCCTCGACATGGGCGACGTGCTGTCCCTGGTCGAGCAGGTCGAGCGCGACCTCGACAAGGACAAGGCCGCGAAGCTGGCCGAGAAGGTGGTCAAGGGCAAGAAGTTCGACCTCAACGACATGCGCGACCAGCTGCAGCAGATGCAGAACATGGGCGGCCTCGGCGCGCTGATGGACAAGCTGCCCGGCATGGGCCAGATCCCCGAGCACCTCAAGGCGCAGGTCACCGGCGGCAAGGAGATCCCGCGCATGATCGCCATCATCAACTCGATGACGAAGAAGGAGCGCCGCCATCCCGCCCTGCTCAACGGCTCGCGCCGCGCCCGCATCGCGCGCGGCTCCGGCACCCAGCCGGCCGACGTCAACAAGCTGCTCAAGCAGTTCCAGCAGATGGAGAAGATGATGTCCAAGCTCTCCGGCGGCGGCATGAAGGGCCTGATGCGCGGCATGAAGGGCATGCTCGGGGGGAAGGGGCCGGGCTTCATGAAGCCGTGATTCGGGATTCGGGATTAGGGGTTAGCAACAGCCGATAGGCCAACCGTGCGGCGCTCGGTCGTGGGCTTCGGCTCGTGATGACGTCCACGGTTCGGCCGATGCTGGTCCGAAGCTGCTCTTGCGAATCCCGAATCCCGAATCCCCAATCCTGGGCTCGGTAGTCCCGAATCCCGGCTTCTACGAATCCCGAATCCCGAATCCCGAATCCCGTTTCTTACGCGCCCTCTCGATCGCCGCCTGCACCGCATCCGGTGCGGCGGCCTTCGCGGCGCGCTGGGCGGCTTGTTCGGCGGCTTCGCGTTCGAGCCGTGCGTTGCGTGACTCGAAGCGGCGCTTCGCGGCTTTGGCCTCGGCGTCGGCGGCGCCGCGGGCGCGCAGTTCGGCCTTGGCGTAGCGGTACCAGTCGACCAGCGGGATGTGGCTGGGGCAGACCTGGTCGCAGGCGCCGCATTCGATGCAGTCGAACAGGCCATGCGCGTCGAGCTGGGCGACGTCCAGCACGCGCGCGTAGGCCTGCAGCTGCTGCGGCAGCAGCCGCGCCGGGCAGACCCGGCTGCACTCGCCGCAGCGGATGCAGGGCAACTCGGGCTGGGAATCGCGCGTGGTGTGCGCGTCCAGCACCAGCACGCAGTTGCTGCCCTTGGTGACCGGGAACTCGTCGTGCGGCAGGGCCAGGCCCATCAGCGGCCCGCCCAGCAGCAGGCGTGCCGCCGAGTCGGTATAGCCGCCGGCCTGCTCGATCAGCCAGGCGATCGGCGTGCCGATGCGGACACGGAAGTTGCCCGGCCGGCGCACGCCGGGACCGGCGACGGTGACCACGCGTTCGACCAGGGCCTCGCCGAGTGCCACCGCGCGCCAGGCTGCTGCCGCGGTCGCCACGTTCTGCACCACCACGCCGAGATCGCGCGGCAGGCCGCCGCGCGGCACCTCCAGTCCGGTCAGGGCCTGGATCAGCTGGCGTTCGCCGCCCTGCGGGTAGCGCGCCGGCAGCACGGCGAGTTCGCAGCCGGGCGGCAGCGGCTGCGCGCGCAGCGCGGCCAGGGCCTGCGGCATGTCGTCCTCGATCGCGAGGATGCAGCGCGTGGCGCCGACGATGCGGGCCAGCAGCCGCGCGCCGTCGATCACCTCGGCCGCGCGCTCGCGCAGCAGGGCATCGTCGCAGCCGATCCAGGGCTCGCACTCGGCGCCGTTGAGGATCAGGGTGTGGCGCGGCACGGCGAGCTTGGCGTCGGTCGGAAAGGCGGCCCCGCCGAGGCCGACCAGGCCGGCCGCGTGCAGGCGATCGAGCAGGGTGGATGCCGGCGCGGCGATCCAGTCGGCGATGGGCGGCAGCACGGCGGCCGTGTCGTGCCCGTCGGGTTCGATCAGGACGCAGTCCTGTGCCAGGCCGGAGGGGTGTGGCACCGGTCGCGCTTCGATGCCCCGCACGCGCCCGCTGCAGGGTGCATGCAGCGCGGCGCCCAGTCCGGATGGCGCGTGCCCGATCGGCTCGCCGCGCTGCACCGTCTGTCCGACTTCGACGCAGGGCAGGGCAGGCGCGCCGGCGTGCTGCAGCAGCGGCACGACCAGGAGCGGCGGCAACGGGCAGGGTCGGATTGGCGCTGCGTCCTTGCCCGCGCGGTGGCCGGGCAGGCGCAGGCCACCATCGAAGCGGGCGAGCGGGCGTGCGATCACGCCGCGATTGTAGGGGCAGGTCGCATGCGGGGGCGTGCTGGCGGACGTTGCCAGCGCGGCCCGTGCTGCCCGACCATCGCGGCCCCGGGACGGAGTGTGCGCATCCATGGACCTCGACCAGTGGCTGGCCTACCAGCAGACCCTGCACCCGCGCGGCATCGATCTTGGCCTGGATCGGGTGCGCACGGTCGCGCAGCGGCTCGGCCTCACGCGGCCGGCGCCGCGCGTGGTCACGGTGGGCGGCACCAACGGCAAGGGGTCGGTGGTGGCGATGCTGGAGGCGATCCTGCGCGCCGCCGACCGGCGCGTCGGCGCCTACACCTCGCCGCACCTGCTGCGCTACAACGAACGCCTGCGCCTGCAGGGCGAACCCGTGGCCGATGCCGACTGGGTCGCTGCCTTCGAGGCGGTCGAAGCTGCGCGCGGCCCCACCACGCTCAGCTTCTTCGAGTTCGGCACCCTGGCCGCGCTCTGGCTGATGCAGCGCGCGCAGCTCGACGTGGCGCTGCTGGAGGTGGGCCTGGGCGGGCGCCTGGATGCGGTCAACATTGTCGATGCCGATGTCGCCGTCGTCACCACGATCGGGCTCGATCACCAGGATTACCTCGGCCCCGACCTCGACAGCATCGGCGCCGAGAAGGCCGGCATCGCGCGCGCCGGGCGACCGCTGGTG
Source organism: Lysobacteraceae bacterium (assembly GCA_024710865.1). Taxonomy (GTDB): domain Bacteria; phylum Pseudomonadota; class Gammaproteobacteria; order Xanthomonadales; family Xanthomonadaceae; genus JANJTY01. Next base: position 5,105 of record JANJTY010000006.1, read on the forward strand.
ATTGGCGATCCCGAAGCCCCGCCCGGACTGCTGCGCGCGGCGCAGGCGATCGGCGCGAGGATCCTGCTCGCGGGGCGAGATTTCGGGGCCGAGCGGCTGGAACCGGGGCGCTGGCGCTGCCGGTGCGCCGATGGCGCCGCGATCGAATTGCCGCTGCCCGCGCTCGACGCGCCCGCCCAACTGCGCAACGCGGCGGCCGTGGTGCAGGCCCTGCGCCTGCTCGATCCCGCGCTGTCGGACCGAACCTTGGCGAGGGGCCTGCGCGAGGTGCGTCTGGCTGGGCGCCTGCAGCGCTGGCCGGGCCCCCCCGAGACCGTCCTCGACGTCGCGCACAACCCGCAGGCGGCGGCGCAGCTGGCCGCGTGGCTCGACGGGCAGCGATCCGCGCGCACCCTGGCCGTGTTCAGCGCGCTGGGCGACAAGGACATCGGTGGCATCGCGAGGGCGCTCGGCGCGCGGGTCGATGCGTGGTTCCTGGCCGGCCTGCCGGACCAGCCGCGCGGCCTTGCCGTCGACACCCTGGCCGAACGCATGCGCGGTGCGCTGCCGCAGGCGAAGCTGCATCGGTGCGCGACGGTGGCCGACGCGCTGGCGACTGCGCGCGCGGCGGCGCAGGCCTCGGATCGCGTGCTGGTGTTCGGCTCCTTCCACACCGTGGCGGACGCCCTGACCGCGCTGCAGGCCAGCGCCAGCTGAACGGCGACTCGGGCCGGTCGCGGCGCGACCGCTATACTGCGCGCGCTTTTCTCAGCGCGAAGATGCGATGGAACCGGCCCTGAAACAGCGATTGATCGGCGCCGCCGTGCTGGTGGCGCTGGCGGTGATCTTCCTGCCCATCCTGCTCGAGGGCCCGCAGCCCGAGACCGCGGGCGGGGCGGTCTCCCTCGACATGCCTGCGCCGCCGCCGCGCGACCGCGAGGTGCGCGAGATCCCGCTCAACCTTCCGGTCGTGCCGTCGGCGAACGCGCCTGCACCGTCCACGCCGGCCGAGGTCCTGCCGACGGTCGACACGACCGACGCAGCGTCGGCGCCGCCTGCCGATGGCCCGACGCCCGACGGGTCGCTTCCGCCGGCGCCGTCCGCCGCGGAGCCAGCGCCGCGCGCAGGGACCGAGGCAAGGCCGCAACCCGCCCCGGCCCTTGCCGAACCGGTCGCCGAGCGGCCCGAGCCGGCGGCCGCGGTCGTGCCGCCTGCCTCGCCCGATGCGCAGGCTCCGGTGACTGCTGCCCTCCCGCCAGCCGCGGACGCGCCTGCCGCGACCGCACCGGCGGCCACTCGTGCGGGCGGTTACGTCGTAAACCTCGGCGTGTTCGCCCAGGCAGCCAATGCCCAGGCCCTGAGCAGGCGCCTGCAGCAAGCCGGGATTCCGGTCCTGTCCGAGCACATGGCGCTGGACGGCAAGTCGGCCACGCGGCTGCGCGCCGGGCCCTATGCCACGCGCGCCGAAGCCGAGCGCGCGCGCCTGCTGATCGGCCAGACCGTGGACGGCGTGCAGGGCAGCGTCGTGGCGCTCGATCCCGAGCCTACCCAGGATGCGCCCGCCGACGCGATCGACGCCCGTGCCGCCGGCTGGGCGGTGCAGGTTGGAGCCTTCGCGGCCGAGGCCGATGCCCTGGCCCTGCGCGAACGCCTGCGCGGCGGCGGTCATCCCGCCTTCGTCGAGCGGGTGCCGACCGACAAGGGCGAGCTGTTCCGGGTGCGGGTCGGCCCCGAACTGCGGCGACCGGCCGCCGATGCGCTCAAGGTCGCGCTCAAGCAGGCCTTTGGGCTCGACGGCATCGTGGTCCCGCACCCGTGAGCGGCGCCGCGTGCTGACCTGGGCCGATCTCGTCCTGCTCGGCATCGTCGCGATCTCAAGCCTGGTCGGCGTGCTGCGCGGCTTCATCGTGGAGGTGATGTCGCTGGCGGTCTGGATCGCTGCCTTCTGGCTGGCCTTTGCGTTCGGCGGCGACGCCGGCGCGCTGTTCGAAGGCGTGGTCGAAGCGCCTTCGGCGCGGCTGTTCCTGGGCCATGCCCTGCTGTTCCTGGCGGCGCTGGTGGTCGGGGGCTTGGCCACCTGGCTGATCGGTCGGCTGGTGAAATCGACTGGCCTGTCCGGTACCGACCGCCTGCTCGGGCTGGTCTTCGGCCTGCTGCGCGGCGCCGCCCTGGGCTGCGTGCTGGTGCTGGTGCTGGGTTTCACCCCGATGCCGCAGGATCCCTGGTGGGCGCAGTCGCGCCTGCTGCCCGGTTTCCAGCGCGGTGCCGAATGGATGCGCGGCTGGCTGCCGGAGGCGGTCGCCCGCCACATCCGCTTCGATCCGGTCCTGGCCGAGCTGCCGGACCTGCCGGACATGCCCGCGGCGCCGGATTCGCGCGACAATACGCCCCCCAGCGAGTGAAGCCCGCCCCCGCGGTCACTTCCCGGAGTTCCCCTGCATGTGCGGCATCATCGGCATCGTCGGCACCACTGAAGTGGCGGCCGCGCTCTATGACGGACTGACCGTCCTGCAGCACCGCGGCCAGGATGCCGCCGGCATCGCCACCGCCGAAGGCGGGCGCATCCGCGCCCACAAAGGCAACGGCCTGGTCAAGGACGTGTTCGACGAGCCGCAGATGCGCCTGCTCAGCGGCCGCGTCGGCATCGGCCACTGCCGCTACCCGACCGCGGGATCGGAAGGCTCGGACGAGGCCCAGCCCTTCTACGTCAACTCGCCCTACGGCATCGCGCTGGCGCACAACGGCAATCTGATCAACACCGAGGCCCTGCGCCAGCAGGTGTTCGAGGCCGACCGCCGCAACATCAACACCGAATCCGACTCCGAGGTCCTGCTCAACGTCTTCGCGCACGAGCTGGCGGCCCAGCCCAGCCTGACCCCGCAGGCGGCAATCGCCGCGGTCGCCGGCGTTCACCGCCGCTGCGTGGGCGGCTACGCGGTGGTGTCCGTGGTGCTGGGCCTGGGCCTGGTCGCCTTCCGCGATCCGCACGGCATCCGTCCGCTGGTGCTCGGGCGGCGCGAGCTCAACGGGGGGGTGGAGTATGCCGTCGCCTCCGAAAGCGTCGCACTCGACATCCTCGGCTTCGCCCGCGTGCGCGACGTGCGCCCGGGCGAGTGCGTGGTGGTGACGCCGCGCGGCGAGCTGACCTGCGAGGTCTGCGCCCCGCCGGCGCGGCATGCGCCCTGCATCTTCGAGTATGTCTATTTCGCCCGGCCCGACTCGATGATCGAGGACATCTCGGTGCACAAGGCGCGCATGCGCATGGGCGTGAAGCTCGGCGAGAAGATCCAGCGCCTGCGCCCTGCGCACGACATCGACGTGGTGATCCCGATCCCGGACACCTCGCGCACCTCGGCGATGGAACTGGCCAACGTGCTCGGCGTGAAGTACCGCGAGGGCTTCATCAAGAACCGCTACATCGGCCGCACCTTCATCATGCCGGGGCAGGGCGAGCGGGTGAAATCGGTACGGCGCAAGCTCAACCCGATCCCGCTCGAGTTCAAGGGCCGCGTGGTGCTGCTGGTGGACGACTCGATCGTGCGCGGCACCACCAGCCGGCAGATCGTGCAGATGGCGCGCGAGGCCGGCGCGCGCAAGGTCTACCTGGCCTCGGCCGCTCCGCCGGTGCGGCATCCGAACGTCTACGGCATCGACATGCCGGCGGCCGAGGAACTGGTCGCGCACGGCCGTTCGGAGTCCGAGATCGAGCAGCTGCTCGGTTGCGATTGGCTGATCTACCAGGATCTGGCCGATCTCGAAGCCGCTGTGGCCGGTCCGAAGCAGCGCCTTTCGGACTTCGATTCGTCCTGCTTCAGCGGCGACTACGTCACCGGCATCGACGTGGGATACTTCGAGCGCATCCGCCAGCAGCGCTCGGACGAGGCCAAGCGCAAGCGCCGCGCTGGCTGAGCGGATCGAGGGACTCCGGCAGCGCCGGTCCAGACACAGGACGAAGGGATGCAGGCCAACGTGTTCGACGCCGCCGCCGAGTGCCTTGCGGCCGGCGATCCGGCGCAGAAGGTGCGCGCGACCCAGGCCGCCTGGGGCGCGTTCGCGCGCGGCGAACTGGCGATCCCGGCCGAGGGGCCGCCGCCCGAGCCGATCGCCATGCCCGGACGACCCGCGCGGCCGCGACTGGTGCCGGTGCAGCAGCTGCCGCAGCGCGGGCTGGGTTCGGTCGAGGGCCGCGCCGCGTTCCTGCACGCCATCGCCCACATCGAATTCAACGCCATCGACCTGGCCTGGGACGCGGTCTACCGCTTTCGCGGACTGCCCGAGGCCTACTACCTGGACTGGGCGCGCATCGCGGACGACGAGGCCCGTCACTTCGGTTGGCTGCAGGCGCGCCTCGCGGAGCTGGGCTTCGGCTACGGCGATTTCGACGCGCACAATGGCCTGTGGGACATGGCCATGCGCACCGCGCACTCGCTGCAGGCGCGCATGGCCCTGGTGCCGCGCGTGCTCGAGGCGCGCGGGCTGGATGTGACGCCCGGCATGGTCGAGCGTCTGCGTCGCGTGGGCGATGCGGAATCTGCCGCGATCCTGCAGCGCATCCTGGACGAGGAGATCGCGCACGTCGCGGCCGGCTCGCGCTGGTTCCGCTGGTGCTGCGCGCGCGCGGGCCAGGAGCCGGTGGCGCACTTCATCGGGCTGCTGCAGGCGGAAGGACGCGCGGCCCTGCGCGGTCCGTTCAACCGCCCTGCGCGCCTGGCTTCGGGATTCGACCTGGATGAATTGACGGCGCTCGAAGCGCTGGTGGCGCGGGCGTGAGGGTCTGGCTCGCCCTGCTGCTGGTTTTCCTGGGCGGGGCCCTGGCCTTGCTCTGGGCCGCCGGTGGCGAGGTGTCCGCGCCGTGGCGCGCGGCCGAGCGTTACGCGTTCGAGCCGCGCGAGTTGGCCCCGGTCGGCGCCCGGCGGGTCGAGGGCGCCAAGGCGAACGGCGTTTTCGAGGGGGCCGATGGACTGGGACGCTCGCTGCTGATGGCGCGCGGGCTGAACCTGGACGCCGCGCACTGGTCGGTTCTGAGCTACCGCTTCGAGGCGTTTCCAGCCACGCTCAAGCTGGTCCTGGTCTGGCGTATCGACGCATCCCCCGAACGCTTGCGCAGCCTGCCCCTGCCGCGTCCCGGCAGCCGTGCAGCATCGGTGCGCCTGGATGGGGTCGAAGGCTGGGAAGGGCGCATTTCCGAGCTTGGCCTTCTGGTGCTGCCGGCCGATCTGCTGCCGGCCGAGGCGACGCTCGAACGCCGACTCGTCCTGCGCGAACTGGCCTTGGCGTCGCGCTCGCAGGCCGGCGCCCTGGCGGCACTGCAGACCGAGTGGAGCGCCTACCGACCCTGGGTCGGGCGCTCGATCAACACCGCCGGTTTCGAGCTTTCCAGTCCGCAGCGGCATAGCCTGCTGGGCTTCGTCCTGGTCATGTGCCTGCTGCTGGGCATGGCGGGCTGGCTGGCCTTCCGCCCGGCACTGCGCCCGACCCTGGCAATCGGCATCGCGCTGATCATGGCCTGGGTGGTGCTGGATTTGCTCCAGCTGGCCCAGTTGCACTGGCGCGGTGATTTCACCCTCCAGGCCCATCGCCAGAGCGAGGAGGTCCAGGTCGATCCACGTCTGAGCGCCATCCTGACCGAACTGCAGCCGGTGCTGCGCGCGCTCGATCCCCGCCTGGTGCTGGTCTCCGGCGACTCGCCCTTCCACCGCACCTACGGAGCGTTCCGGCTGCTGCCGCTGCCGGTGGCCGTGGTCGAGTCGCCGCCTGCCCTGCCCGAGAGCGAACAGCGCCTGGCGCTGGTGCTGATCGGGGCTGATGCGGCCCGGTTCGATGCAACACGCGGCACCCTTCGCTGGGGCACGCGCGACTACGCGGCGGAAGCGGTGTTCGACCTGCCGCCGGTGCGGGCCTTCCGCCTGCAGGCGCCCGATGAGACCCGGCAGCCATGAGCCCGGTGGCCTTCGTTGCAGCCCTGTTGCTGCCGCTCGCGCTGGGCCTTGGTCTCATCGCCCTGATCGGCGGCCGTCCGGTTGGGGCCTGGGCCTGGTTGCGACTGCTGGGCGAGGGCTTCCTGCTCGGACTTCTGGTCGTGGCCGGGCTGATGATGGTGCCGGGAATCCGGCCCGCCGACAGTTTCGCCGTGCTCGCCCTACCCATCGCGGCATTCACCGTCGGGCTGTTCGCGCTGGCACGACGGCCGATGCCGCAGCCGCTGCCGGACGCAGCGCAATCGCCGCTGGAAACGGCGCTCGCGTCGATGGCGCTTGGCCTGATGGGACTGCACCTGCTGCCGCTCTGGCAGGAGGCCTGCCAGCTCCCGACCCTGCCCTGGGACGCCTGGAGCACCTGGATGTACAAGGCGCGGGCCTGGTTCGAGCAGGAGGCCTTCCTGCCCTTCGTGGATCCCGCCGCGGCGGTCGCGCAGCCCGGCCGCGAGGCGCTTGCAACCCTCGCGCCGCACTACCCGAATGCGGTGCCACGCTTCGCCGTGTGGGTCGCGAGCGCGCAGGGCGAGTGGTCGGGAATGGCGGTGCGCCTGCTCTGGCCCGTGCTCTGGCTTGCGCTGGGCGCCTGCTGCTACGGAGGCCTGCGCGCGCTTGGGCTGGCGTCCGCCGCCGCCGCCGCCGCCACGGCGGCGCTGCTGAGCCTGCCCCTGCTCAACCATCACGTCGCCCTGGCCGGCTATGCCGACCTGTGGTTGGCGACCTTGCTGCTGATGGCCGCCCTGCGTCTTGCCGCCTTCGTGCGCGAGCGACGCCGCGCCGATGCCGCGTTGGCGCTGGTGTTCGCCCTGCTGCTGCCCACGATCAAGCTGGAAGGTGCGGTCTGGCTGCTCGGGCTGCTGGCGACCGCTGCGATCATGCTCATGCCGCGCGCGACGCGGACCCCGGTCGTACTGGCGGCGATAGTGCTCGTCGCGGTTCTGGCGACGACGACGGGCCTGGCGGTGCCCGTGCCGGGTCTCGGCATGGTCGCGCTGGCGTGGGGCGAGGCGATCATTCCCGGAGTTGGAACCCTCGAGCTGCATTGGCGGCCGGTCGGGACTGAGGTCTTTGCGACCCTGTTCCGACTGCCGAACTGGCATCTGCTCTGGTACGTGTGGCCGGCCCTGCTGGCCTGGCGCTGGCGAGCGCTGCGCGACGATCCGGCCGCTGCCGCGCTGGCCTGGTTCATGCTCTACGCCGCCGCGTTCCTGTTCGCGCTGTTCTTCTTCACGGACGCCTCGCGCTGGGCCGAGAACCTGACCAGTGTGAACCGGGTACTTCTGCAGATCGTGCCGACCGCGATCGCCCTCGCGGCGCTGGGCTTCAGGGCTTCCTCAGCACGCGACGATAGATCGCGCTGATCGCGGCCTCGCCCGCGTCGATGCGGAAGCGCGCTTCCCAGCGCGCCCTCCCGCTCGCCCCGTGGCGCGGACCGAGCCCGGGGTCGTCCCGGTAGCGGGCGATCGCGGCGGCCAGCGCCGCCGCATCGCCTGGCGCCACCAGCAGGCCGCTGGCCTCGTGCTCAACCACTTCCGTCATGCCGCTGCCAGGGACTCGGCTGGCGATGCAGGGGCGTCCGGCGCGCATCGCCTCCAGCAGGACCAGGCCGAAGGCTTCGGCGCGGTCGAGCGAGGCGAGGCAGAGCACGTCCGCATCGCGGTAGGCAGCCTCCAGCATCGCGTCGTCCACGGCCCCCGCCAGGTGCACACGTCCGGCCAGCGCCGGCTCTGACAGGCGGCGTTCGAGCGCCGCGCGATCCTCTCCCTCGCCGATCACCAGGAGGCTGCAGCCCGGTGTGCGCGAAACCGCATCCAGCAACACCTGCAGTCCCTTGTAGTAGGTCAGTCGTCCGACGCTCAGTAGCCGCAGTCCGCCGGCCGCGGGCCACTCCGTGACGGCGGGTGCCGGGGTGGCGGTTGCGGCCACCGCCAGCGGAACCACATCGACGCGGTGGGCGTGCGCGCGCAGCGCGCTCGACGAGCCGGCGTAGACAGAAGAGGTCGCGATCACCGCGTCGGCGCGCGCCAGCAGCGCGCGCTCGAGGCGCCGGTAGGCCGGCAGCGCCAGGCGCATCGACCAGCGACGCACCTCGTCGGGCACGTCGGCATGCCAGTGCAGCACCCAGGGCAGGCGCCGGGCGGCGGGCATCGCAAGCAGACAGAAGGCCCAGGGGTTGGGCAGGTGGATGTGCAGCAGGTCCGGCGCGAAGCGCTGGATGAGGCGGGACAGCCGCGCCGGCCACGACGGGCTGAGCGGGGTGAAGGCGAGCTCGGCGAAGGTGCGCGCCTCCGCCAGGCGCACGCCGTCCTCCCGCCAGACCCGGCGCGGCCGTGGCCGGCCGCGCGTGCCGTGGGCGAGGACGGCGGGCGACAGTCCGGCGGCGGCCTGAGCGCGCGCCAGCAACTGCACGTAGCGCTCGATTCCGCCGGCATGGGGCGGAAAGTACTTGGAAAGGTGCAGGACGCGCACGCTGCGCTGCCGCTCAGCCGGGAGTGCCGCCGCGCCCCGAATCGCCCGCCTCGTTCCGCGCGGGATCGGCCCGCGCCTCCACTTCGGCGCGTAGGCTGCGCAGTTCAAGCTCGAGGATGGCGATCTTCTGCATCAT
>JANJTY010000449.1 GCA_024710865.1 Lysobacteraceae bacterium
ACCTCGGCCTGGCCCTGCTCAAGGGCGGCGACTACGCCGGCTATGTCGGCAGCGGCGGGTTCTGGCTGGTCTACCTGTGCATCGCCGCGATCACCGTGCTCGGCTTCGGCCTGCGCGGCCGCGTCCGCGGCGGGCGCCTGCTCGGCTTCGGCCTGGCGGGTTCCCTGCTGTTCTTCCTGGTGACCAATTTCGGGGTCTGGTTCGGCTCCAGCTTCTACCCGCAGACCCTGGACGGGCTGCTCGCCTGCTACGCCGCCGGCCTGCCCTTCCTGCAGTGGACCGTGCTGGGCACGATGGCCTACTCGGCCCTGCTGTTCGGCGGATACGAGCTGCTGCGGCGGCGCGTGCCCGCCCTGCAGCATCCGCTCGCCGCCTGAGCCACGGCGCCCGAACCATGGGCAACCGCCTCTCCCGGATCTACACCCGCACCGGCGACGACGGCAGCACCGGCCTGGGCGACGGCACGCGCGTGGCCAAGGATTCCGCCCGCGTCACCGCCTACGGCACGGTCGACGAGCTCAACTCCTGCATCGGCCTGCTGCTCGCGGCCTCCCTGCCGGCCGACGTCGCGGATGAGCTGACCACGATCCAGCACCAGCTCTTCGACCTCGGCGGCGAGCTCTGCATCCCCGGCCATGCCGCGATCTTCGCGGCCGACATCGATCGCCTGGAGCAGGTGCTGGACCGCTACAACGCCGACCTGCCGCCACTGAAGGACTTCATCCTGCCCGGCGGCGGCGAAGCCGGCGCCCGCTGCCACCTGGCGCGCACCGTATGCCGCCGCGCCGAACGCGAGGTCGTGACCCTGTCCCACCACGATGCGGTCCGGTCCGAAGCGATCCGCTACTTGAACCGCCTCTCCGATCTGCTGTTCGTGCTGGCTCGGGTGTTGGCCCGGGCCTCGGGCCATGGCGAGGTGCTGTGGCGGCATGAGCGCCGCCGCGGAGCCGGCTAGACCGTCGCAGGCGCCATGCTGCACCTCTACACCCATCCGGCCTGCCTCGCGCACGATCCCGGCGCCGGCCATCCGGAGTGCCCGGCCCGACTCGGCGCCGTGCTGCAGGCGCTGGAAGCGGCCGACCTGCCTGGGGTGAAGCGGCTCGAAGCGCCGGCCGCGAGCCGCCAGCAATTGCTGCGCGCGCACGACCCGGACCTGGTCGAGCGCGTGCTGGGCGCCACCGGCAGGGTGCGCCTCGATCCTGACACGGCGATGTCTGAGGCCTCGCCCGAGGCCGCGCTGCGCGCCGCCGGCGCGGTCTGCGCGGCGGTCGACGACGTCCTCTCGGGACGGGTCAAGCGCGCGTTCTGCGCCGTACGTCCACCGGGGCACCACGCCACCCGCCACGAAGCCATGGGCTTCTGCCTGTTCAACGCGGTCGCCATCGGTGCGCTGCACGCACAGGCCGGTCACGGGGTGCGTCGCGTCGCCGTGGTCGATTTCGACGTACACCACGGCAACGGCACCCAGGACATCCTCTGGGACTGCGCCGGAACGCTCTACCTGTCCTCGCACCAGAACCCGCTTTACCCCGGAACCGGCCTGCCCGACGAGCGCGGCGGGCGCGGCCTGGTGCGCAACGGCCCTTTGCCGGCCGGCGCCAACGGGCTCGCGTTCCGCGAGCTGTGGGCAGCCGACCTACTGCCCGTGCTGGAGCGCTTCAGGCCCGAGCTGGTGCTGGTCTCGGCCGGCTTCGATGCGCACCGCCTGGATCCGCTGGCGGGCCTCAATCTGTGCGCCGAAGACTACGCCTGGCTCACCGCGCGCCTGGTCGAGTGCGCGCAGCGACATGCCGGCGGCCGCCTGGTCTCGGCGCTGGAGGGCGGCTACAGCCTCACCGCGCTGCGCGAATCGGTCGTGGCGCATGTCGGCGCCCTGCTGTGAAGACCCGCGGATTTGCAGCAAACTAGCGCCCCTCGCCCCCACGCCGCATCGCTACCGTGCGACCGACCGCGCTGCTCCTCGCCCTGCCCCTGCTGACCGGCTCCGCACAGGCCGCGATGAAGTATGAACCGCACCGCTGGGCGATGTGCCCGGAAGGGCCGGTGTTCGCGTTCCAGCGCGACGATCTCGGACGACGCGAGGACCGCGCCACCGCGCCTGCCGATGTCAGCGCCAACGTCTTCGACGTGCGCGAGCAGACTGTCTACCGGCTCGAAGGCGAGGTCGAGCTCAGCCGCGCCGACCAGTGGCTCGGCGCCCAGCACCTGCGCTACGACCACGAAACCGGACGCTTCCTGGCCGAAGGCGAGGTGGCGTACCAGGACGCGGACGTGCTGTTCAGTGCCGATCGCATCGACGGCGACCTGGGCGCCGACCGCACCGACCTGCAATCGGTGCAGTACCAGTTGCGCAGCGTGCGCGGCAACGGTCGCGCCGAGCGCGTCGAGCACGTCGGCCAAAGCAGCCGGCTCGACCAGTTCAGCTTCACCACCTGCGATCCCTCCGATCAGCGCTGGGTGCTGAAGGCGACCGAGGCCGAGCTCGATCACGCCGAAGGGGTGGGCCGCGCGCGCGACATCCGCCTGAAGGTCGGCGACCTCACGCTGGCCTGGCTGCCGTACGCCACGTTCCCGATCGACGACCGCCGCCGCACCGGACTGCTCTATCCGCGCATCGGCTATGACAGCCGCAACGGCATCGACTACAGCCAGCCCTTCTACTGGAACCTGGCGCCGAACTACGACGCCACCCTGACTCCTCGCATCCTGGGCAGGCGCGGGCTGATGCTTGGCGCTGAGTTCCGCTACCTAGGGGAACGCTCGCAGGGCCTGTTCGAGGGCGACTACCTGCCCGACGACCGCCTGCGCGACCGCGACCGCGGTTCGCTGAGCTGGCAACACGTGACGCAGATCGACCGCAGCTGGCAGGCGCGCGCCGACATCAACCAGGTGTCCGACAACCGCTACTACGAGGATTTCGGCGACAGCCTCGCCGCCACCAGCACCACCATGCTGGGCAGCAGCGCCGGCGTCTACGGCCGCGGAAGCGGCTGGACGGCCAGCCTGGCGGCGGAATCCTGGGACCTCGTCGACCCGCTCATCGACGACCGCTTCGAACCCTTCCGCCGCCTGCCGCGCGGCCGCTTCGACCTGGAGCGCAGCGCCGCTCTGAACCTGGTCTACGGTCTGCGCAGCGAGCTGGTCGCCTTCGACCACGACGAGCTGCCGGGCGCCACCCGGGTCGATCTCTACCCGTACCTCTCGCTGCCGATCCTGCGCAGCGCCTGGTTCCTGCGTCCGGAAATCGGACTTCGCCACACCCGCTATCGGCTCGACAACGAGTTCGGGGCCGGATTCCCGGACCGCGACCCGACCCGCAGCACGCCCATACTGTCGATCGACGCCGGCCTGTTCTTCGACCGCAGCACGACGTACTTCGGGCGTTCGGCCACCCACACCCTGGAGCCGCGCCTGTTCTACCTGCGCGTGCCCTACGAAGACCAGTCCGACATCCCCGTGTTCGACAGCCGCGAGCTGACCTTCAGCATGGCGCAACGGTCCCGCAGCACTCGCTTCGCCGGCGCCGACCGGAAATCCGACGCCAACCCGCTCGCTGCGGTCGTCACCTCGCGCCTGATCGAGGACGACAGCGGGCGCGAACGGCTCTCGGCCAGCGTCGGTCAAATCCGCTATTTCGACGACCTGCGCGTACAGCTGCCCGGCGTTCCGGTCGACGCCCGTTCAGGCTCGGCCTACGTTGGCGAACTATCGTTCGCGGCGAACGACACCTGGACCTTCAGCGCCGGACAGCAATGGGATCCCGAGACCGACCGCACCCAGCTCTCGGCGCTGCGCGCCCAGGCGCGCCTGGGCAACGGCCGCCTGTTCAATGCCAGCTACCGCTACCGCGCCGGCGCCATCGAGCAGGTCGATGCCTCGCTCGTGCTGCCGATCCGCGAACGCCTGCGCTGGGTCGGCCGCTGGAACTACTCGCTGCGCGATCGCTCCAGCATCGAGGCCTTCGCCGGCATCGAGTGGGAGGACTGCTGCATCGCCTGGCGCGTGCTTGGCCGGCACTACGTGCGCAACCGCGAGGGGGAACGCTCCAACGCGCTCTACTTCGAGCTGGAGCTGAAGGGCCTGGGCTCGTTCGGACGCCGCACGGACGACCTCCTGCAGCGTGCTATTCTTGGCTACACCCGTTGATTCTGCTGGCGCCGCGCTTCCGCGGCGCGCCCGCGTGGAAATCCCCATGATGCGATTCCTCCTCCCGCTGCTGCTGGCGCTCGGCATGTTCGCGCCCTCGCCCGCTCCTGCCCAGGCGCTGCCCTCGAATACGCTCGACGCGATCGTCGCGGTGGTGGACGAAGGCGTGATCCTGCGCAGTGAACTCGAACGCGCAGTGGCCAATCTGCGTCGCCAGTACGCCAATTCCCCCGAGCAGCTGCCGCCGCCCGCGTCACTGGAGCGCCAGGTACTCGAGCGCCTCATCATCATGCGTCTGCAAACCGAACGTGCGACATCGATCGGCATCCGCATTGGCGACGTGGAGTTGGAGAACGCGCTGCTGGCGATCGCTCAGCAGAACGGTGTCGAGCCGGCCGAGATGCGCAGCCGTATCGAGGCCGACGGCATGAGCTTCACGAGCTTCCGCGAGTCGCTGCGCGAGGAGATGATGGTCCAGCGCCTGCGCTCGCGGGTGATGCAGAGCCGACTTTCGATCAGCGAGACCGAGATCGACATCCTGCTTGCGCGCGGCACCCTGCAGGCGCGCCAGTACCGAATCGCAAACCTGCTGGTCGCGCTTCCGGACGGTGCCACTCCGGAACAGGTCGAGCTGGCACGCGAGAAGATCGACGGCATCCACAAACTGATCGCCGAAGGGATGGACTTCGCCGCCGCCGCCATTCGTTACTCCGACGCCGCCAACGCGCTGGAGGGCGGGGAGCTGGGCTGGCGCAGCCTGGACGAAGTTCCGCCCTCGTTTGCGCCCGTCATCCGCGACATGAAACCGGGCGACATGAGCGAGCCGATGCGTGGGCCGAGCGGTTATCAGCTGCTCAAGGTGATCGAGGTGCGGGAAGGCGACGCCCAGCGCGTGGTCGAAGAGATCCAGCTGCGGGATATCCTGGTGCGCGTGACCGAATTGGTGAACGAAGTGCGAGCGCGTCAGCTGGTTGACGACCTGCGCCGGCGCGTGGTCGAGGGCGGGGAGGATTTCTCCGAGCTGGCACGCGAGCATTCCGAGAACACCGCGTCCGCCTCGCTCGGTGGAGACATGGGCTGGATGCCGCCGGAATCATTGCCGCCGGAGTTCGCGGCTGCCGTCGCGGGCCTGGCCGATGGTGAAGTCAGCCAACCAATCCGCTCCGAACAAGGCTGGCACCTGATCCAGAAAGTCGGCTCGCGCGCGCAGGACCGCACTGAAGAGCTGCTGCGCGAGGAGGCCCGGCAGATCATCGCGCGCCGCAAGGCCGATGAAGAGTACGAGCGCTTCGTGCGCCAGCTGCGCGACGAAGCCTACGTCGATTCCCGCCTGTCCGCGGGCTGAGTGCGCCATGGTGGCCCGCCTGCCGCGCCTGGCCGTGGTCCCGGGCGAGCCAGGCGGCGTCGGGCCCGAGCTGCTGGCGCGTGCTGCGCAGCTCGACTGGCAGGCCGAGCTGGTGGTCTTCGCGGACCCTGAAGTCCTCGCTGCCGGCGCGCACGCCGCAGGCGTAGGACTGGAACTGGCGCGCGCCGACCTCGCATCCGCGCCGCGCCCGCATCAAGCGGGGCGGCTCGCCTGGCTGGGCCCGGCCTGTCCAGGCCCGATCCGCTTCGGTCAGGCGCAGGCCTCGCAGGCGCCCTACGTGCTGCAATCGCTCGATGAGGGTATCGATGCCTGCCTGCGCGGCGACTGTGACGCGCTGGTCACCGGCCCGGTGCAGAAGTCGAGCATCAACGCCGCCGGCATCGCCTTCAGCGGCAGCACCGAGCGCCTCGCCCAGCGCTGCGGCGATAGGCCGGTGGTGATGATGCTGGCCACGCCCGAGCTGCGCGTGGCGCTGGCCACCACCCACCTGCCGCTGCGCGCGGTGCCCGATGCGATCACGCCCGAGCGCCTGCGCACCGGCCTGCGCGTGCTGCATCGCGCGCTGCGCGAGGACTTCGGCATCGCCGCGCCGCGCATCGCGGTGCTGGGCCTGAATCCGCACGCCGGCGAGGACGGCCACCTCGGGCGCGAGGAGATCGAGATCATCGCGCCGACCCTGGACGCGCTGCGCGCCGAGGGCCTCGACCTGCGCGGCCCGCTGCCGGCCGACACCGCCTTCCTCCCCACCGTGCTCAGTACGGTCGATGCGGTCTATGCCATGTACCACGACCAGGGCCTGCCGGTGCTCAAGTTCTCCGGCTTCGAGCGCGCGGTGAACATCACCCTCGGCCTGCCCTTCCCGCGCGTCGCGGTGGACCACGGCACCGCGCTCGACATCGCCGGCAGCGGCCGTGCCGATCCCTCCAGCCTCTTCGCCGCGATCGATCTCGCCCAGCGCCTGGCGCGGCAGCGGATGGCGCCGGCATGAGCGAGCCCTACCGCCACAAGAAGCAGCTCGGCCAGCACTTCCTGCACGAACGCGGCGTGGTCGATCGCATCATCGCCGCGCTCGACCCGCGCCCGGGCGACCGCATCGTCGAGATCGGCCCCGGCGCCGGCGCGCTCACCCTGCCCCTGCTGCGGCGCCACGGCGAGCTGACCGCGATCGAGTTCGACCGCGACCTGGTCGGCCCGCTGGCCGCGGCCGCCGCGTCGCTAGGCACCCTGCACATCGTGCAGGCCGACGTGCTGACCGTGGACTTCGCCGCCCTGGCCGCCGACGGCCCGCTGCGCCTGGTCGGCAACCTGCCCTACAACATCTCCTCGCCGATCCTGTTCCACGTGCTCGACCACGCCCCGCACGTGATCGACATGCACTTCATGCTGCAGAAGGAAGTGGTCGAGCGCATGGCGGCGGCGCCGGGCAGCAAGGTCTACGGCCGGCTGTCGGTCATGCTGCAGGCCTACTGCGCGGTCACCGCGCTGTTCCGCGTGCCGCCGGGCGCCTTCTCGCCGCCGCCCAAGGTCGATTCGGCCGTGGTGCGGCTGGTGCCGAGGCCGGACGGCGACATCGGCATCGTCGACCGCACGCTGTTCGCGCGCCTGGTGCGGGACGCCTTCGGCCAGCGCCGCAAGACCCTGCGCAACGCGCTCTCGAACCTGTGCAGCAGCGAGCACATCGAGGCGGCCGGCGTCGACCCGGGCACGCGCGCGGAGCAGCTGGCCGTGGCCGACTTCGTCCGCCTGTGCAACGCGCTCGCGAGCTGAGTCCCGACTTGCCGCTGCCTGCCGCAGTCCGCACAATCCGGCGCATGAACCGCCGGCCCTATGCCATCGACGTCGCCGTGGCGACCCGCTTCCTCGACGAGGAGTCGGCGCCCGACGACGACCGCTTCGTGTTCGCCTACACCATCCGCATCCGCAACGCCGGCGAGGTGCCGGCCCGGCTGCTGACGCGGCACTGGATCATCACCGACGCCAATGGCGAGGTGCAGGAGGTACGCGGCGACGGGGTGGTGGGCGAGCAGCCCTGGCTGCGCCCGGGCGAGCAGTTCGAGTACACCTCGGGCGCCGTGCTGAAGACCGCCGTCGGCACGATGCGCGGCAGTTACGCCATGCTGGCCGACGACGGCACGCGCTTCGACGCCGCGATCGCGCCGTTCACGCTCTCGATCCCGCGCACCCTGCACTGATGGCCGTCTACGCCATCGGCGACGTGCAGGGCTGCTACGACGCGCTCCAGCGCCTGCTGGAGGCGATCCGCTTCGATCCGGCCGTCGACCACCTCTGGTTCTGCGGCGACCTGGTCAACCGCGGCGGGCAGTCGCTGGAAACCCTGCGCCTGGTGCGCTCGCTCGATATCCACAGCGTGGTGGTGCTGGGCAATCACGACCTGTCCCTCATCGCCATCGCGCAGCGCAAGCCGGCCGAGCAGCAGCGCGTGAACGAGGACCTGCGCCGCGTGCTCACGGCCGAGGACGGCCCCGAGCTGGTCGACTGGCTGCGCCACCGCCCGCTGCTGCACGCCGACCGCGCCCTCGGCTGGCTGCTGGTGCACGCTGGCCTGGCCCCGAAGTGGTCGGTGAAGATCGCCGAGAACCGCGCGCGCGAGGTCGAGCGGGTGCTGCACGGCAAGAACGCGGCGAAGCTCCTCCGGCAGATGTACGGCGATCGCCCGAACTGGTCGCCCAAGCTCAAGGGCATCGAACGCCAGCGCGCGATCATCAACGTCTTCACCCGCATGCGCTACTGCACGCCGCAGGGCCGCATCGCCTTCGACTACAAGGGCCGACCCGGCAACCAGCGCGCCGGCCTGTACCCGTGGTTCGAAGTCCCCGGCCACGTCGAGCGCGAACTGCGCATCGTGTTCGGACACTGGTCGACGCTTGGCCTGTTCCAGGGCCTGGGCGTGCAGGGCATCGACACCGGCGCGGTCTGGGGCGGACGCCTCACCGCGCTCGAACTGAGCCCGCCAGGCGAGCCGCCGCGCGTGATCCAGGTGCCCGGACGCAGCGTGCCGGCCGTGGCGCGGAGCGGGGCCGGCGCGTCGGCGCCCGTCGCTCCGGCTGAGGACGAGGACTGATCGACCGCGGCCCGCGTTCGCGTGCCCGCGTTTCGCCACACCGCGGCCCGCGACCTGCCCCGGCCATGCATCACGCTCGCGTCTCCACCGGACCGGAGAAACCCATGCGTCGCCTGCTCGCCCTGCTGTGCGCCTTCAGCCTGCCCGCCCTAGCCTCGGACTTCGAGGCGCAGCGCCGCGCCTGGAACCAGCCGCAGGCACCGGTGCGCATCGCCGGCGACACCTGGTACGTCGGCACCGCCGGGCTGTCGGCCATCCTGATCCGCGGCGACCGGGGCGCGGTGCTGATCGATGCCGCACTGCCCGAATCGGTGCCGCACATCCTCGCCAACCTCGCCGCC
>JANJTY010000450.1 GCA_024710865.1 Lysobacteraceae bacterium
CCGCGACCATGTCGTGCCGCCAGCGCCCCCACAGGAACATCCCTATGGTCGCGGCGAGGATCAGCAGGATCAGGATCTGCGGCAGCGTCATGCGCGACGGGTGGACGTGTCCGGGAGCGACAGCCTACCGGCAGCGCGACGCGCACCCAAGCGCGCTCAGTCCGGTTCGGGTACGAAGCGCAGCGCGGCGGAGTTGAGGCAGTAGCGCAAGCCGGTCGGCTCCGGGCCATCGGGAAAGACGTGCCCGAGGTGGCCGTCGCAGCGCGCGCAGCGGATCTCGACGCGGATCATGCCGTGGCTGGTGTCGCGCACCTCGGCGATGTGCGCCGGATCGAACGGCCGCCAGAAGCTGGGCCAGCCGGTGCCGGACTCGAACTTGGTCTCGGAGCGGAACAGCGGCAGGGCACAGAGCCCGCAGACATAGACGCCCTTCCCCTTCTCCGCCAGCAGGCCACCGCAGAAGGGCCGCTCGGTGCCGTGCGCGAGCAGCACCCGACGCGATTCCGGATCGAGGCCGGCGGCCAGGCGCTCGCGCTCGGCCGGTTCGAGCCGCGTGAGGTCATGGCCGGACGCCGAGACGCGCGCGCTCATCGCTCGTCTCCAGGCTGCCGCAGGCGCTCCGGATGCAATTTGCGCAGCTTCTCGACCTTGGGCGCCGCCACCGCGGCGATGTAGGGCTGGCCCGGGTTCCGCGCCGCGTAATCCTGGTGGTAGTCCTCGGCGCGGTGGAAGGTCTCGATCGTCTCGATGCGGGTGGCCAGCGGTTTCGCGAACACGCCCGCGGCGTTGATCGCGGCGATGTAGGCTTCGACCACCTCGCGCTGCGCGTCGTCGCTGACGAACACGGCCGAGCGGTATTGGCTGCCGACATCGTTGCCCTGGCGGTTGAGCTGGGTCGGGTCGTGCGCGACCGAGAAGAACAGCTTCAGCACCTGGCCCAGGCTGATACGCTGCGGATCGAATACCACCCGCACCACCTCGGCGTGGCCGGTGTCGCCATCGCAGACGCTGCGGTAGTCGGCGCGGGCCGGGTCGCCACCGGCGTAGCCCGAGACCGCCTCCAGCACGCCCTCGACCTGGCGGAACACGGCCTCGACGCACCAGAAGCAGCCGCCGGCCAGCACGATCGACTGCGGTGCCGCGGTCGGCAGGATGTCCTTCGGCGGATCGGGGAACTCGCCGCGCGGGCGCTCCAGCGGCGGCAGTTCGCAGACGGTGTGCATGGCGGGCTCCTGGGGTGATCAGTGCCCTGCAGGATGCATCAGGGCGGTGTCTGATTCTCGCGCAGCGCGGGTGCACACGGCGTCACTTCAGCCCGGGCGCGCCAGCAGCGCACCCTGTGCGCGACCGGGGCCTCCGCGTATACGACCGGGATCGCACACCATACGCGGCGGTCGCCGACAGCGTGGGCTTCGGTCGGTGCGATCCTGCACCGTGTTCTTGCCTGGTCCCGGCTTGGAGCACAGCCCGCCGAGCGCTGCTGATCCTGCCCAGGTCAACCGGGCGCCGGGCCGGCTCCTCCCCTGGGCCGCGCAGCGGGGAGGGGGGTGATGAGGCACGCTGGCGAGCCACTGGCTCGCGTGCCGAAGAACGCCCGAAGGCTGCGCCGCAGGGCCGGGCGGCTGGGAGGGGCTCGCTCTCTTCCCGGAGAAACACCCCACCCCGACCCTCCCCTTCGCCTGCGGCGAAAGGGAGGGGGAGGAAACCGGCGCCGCAGCGCAGTGCGGCGCCGCTGCCATCGAATGCACCCAGCGATTGGATCTCGCCGGCGACCGGAAGCTGAAAGCGCAGCCGCGATTCTTGCGCCTGTCTGCTACGCGACAGGGAAACGCCAGCGACGTGCTGAAAGCTCCTGCGCGCGGCGGCGTAGCGGCTCGCTACGGCAGGGACTCGAAGCCGTCGCGGAATACCCGCACGGGAAAGCGACAGGTGTCGAGGCCGGCAGGCGTCAGGCTCAGCTTCGCGCGCAGGCGCGCCGCGTCCGCAGCGGGCCGGTCGTGCGGTATTGCCTGGGCACGCAACCGGAAGCGACCGTCGCTGGAGGTGGGCAGCGCCGGCTGCAGGCTCGCCTCCAACGTAAAGCGCGCGGGCTGACCCTCGGCCAGCGCGACGCCGGCCGCGGGCAGGAAGCCCAGGCCCAACAGGCAGGCCGCGAGCCCTGCCCGCCTCATGGCCGCCGCGTTTCCAGCGCATCGAGGCGGGCGCGCAGTTCGCCCAGTTCGGTCTCCAGCCGCGCACTGCGCTCGGCCAGTGCGCGGGCCTCGTCCGTGCGCTGCGCGTCGCGCGCGGCCAGTTCCTGCACTGCACCGGCCAGCACGGCACTGAGGCGCTCGTACTTCACCCCTTCGACCCGGCCTTCCGCATCGCGCACGACCAGACGCGGGTCCAGCTCCTCCACCTCCTCGGCGACGAAGCCGACGTCGGCCGCCCCGCCCTCACGCCAGCGGTAGCTGACCGGTCGCAGACGCTGCACCAGGGCCAGGCCGAGTTCGAGATCTTCGATGTCGGTCTTGTAACGTTCGCTCGACGAGCAGGTGGCGATCTGGTTGCTGGCGTTGCGGCACAGCGTCGTGCTGCCGGCCGATCCCAGGCCCTGCACCTGCAGCACGCCGGCGCTGGACAGGCGCATGCCCACGTTGCCCCCGGCACGGAACTCCAGCGCATCGACCGGTCCGGAATAGCTGATGCCGCCGTCGTCCGGGTTGTCCGGACCGCCGAACAGCAGGCCCTTGTCCGCCGCCTGGGGCGCGAGGATGCGCAGGAAGGCATTGCCGTCGCGCTCGAAGCTGGCCACGGTGGCGGGGTCGGGCGAGGCCGGTTCGCTGATGCCGGCCGATCCGCGCACGACATTGAAGAAGCCGCGCGGACGGCGCGCGCCGTTGCTGCCGAGGTCGGGCTGGAACACCGCGCCGCCGCTGGC
The DNA here is from genome assembly GCA_024710865.1 of Lysobacteraceae bacterium. Classification (GTDB taxonomy): domain Bacteria; phylum Pseudomonadota; class Gammaproteobacteria; order Xanthomonadales; family Xanthomonadaceae; genus JANJTY01. The sequence goes on from JANJTY010000450.1 coordinate 2,921, forward strand.
CCGCACCAGGAACTGGTCGGGTCCGCTGGAGACGAAGAACTCCGAGCGGCTGTCGCCCCAGACGAAGGTGCCCTCATCGCCATTGGCGTCGCCGCTGCTGCCGCCTTCGATGCAGTTGCCGTTGACCGAGTGGCCCGTGCCGAAGCGGGCCTTGGCGCCGCGCCCGCCGACCCAGCTGAAGTCGCCGCCAGCGCAGAGGCTGGCGCCTCCGCCGACGGTCGCGGCACGTCCGGAGGCCTGGCTGAAGCGTCCGCCCACCACCGTGGCTTCGATCCCGTCGGCCAGGTTGAAGGTGCCGCCCGAGACCGTGCTGTGTTCACCCTGCGCGCGGTTCAATGAGCCGCCGCCGACGGTGGCGAAGCTGGCGTCGAGCAGGGTACCGGTCTCGTTGCCGGCGCGATTCAGGAACCCGCCACCGATGCTGCCATAGCTGTCGCTCACGCGATTCGGCCCCGCGAACTGGAACGCGGGATCGGACGGATTTCCGAAGTCGCCGGAATCGGGCACGCCGCCGCCCGCGATGGTGGCGCCGCGTACCCCGGCATCGATGCTGTTGGCCGAGCTGCCGCCGATCATGTTGACCGTCGCCGGCAGGCCCTGGAACAGCAGCGCGCTGGGTTCGATGCGCAGGCTGCGCTGTCCAGCGGTGCGCAGCTCGAAGGCCTGCGCGTCGGTGGTGCCGAGGAAATCGAAGGCCGGGTCGGTGTCGGCATTGCCCTGCAGCGACCAGGCCACCGGACACACCAGGCCCTTGCTGGCGACCGGCGTACGGCCCTGGATCTCGCTCCAGTTCGACTCGCCCGGCGCGCGCACGGCGAGCTGCAGCCAGGCACCGGCCGCCAGCGCCGGCAGCTCGGGCAGGTCCAGGGCCAGTTCGAAGCGGCCGTTGCGCACCGGCACGGCGCGGAACTCGAGCGGCGCGGCCAGCGCCGTGGTCCCGGCCGGACCCGCGTGCAGGGCGAGGCGCAGATCGAACTCGCCCTCGGCCGGCGCGCCGCCGTCCTCCAGGCTGCCGCGGTAGACGAAGTCCGCCGCGGGGACGGTGCCGGCACCCAGCAGGACGGCGATGGAAACCAGTGCGGCGGTGGTGCGCATGGTGGGTCTCCGTGCAGCGCGCATCAGCTGCCGCTCGCGCTGCAGTCGAGGGTGATGTCGTCCAGGATGAAGTTCGACTTGCCGCTGCCGGGCGGGTTGGCGTACTCGAACGTGATCGTGTGCGCGGCGCCGTTGGCGAACGCCGAGAGATCGACGCTGCGCTGGACATAGGCGCCTTCGGCGCTGGCCGGTTCGACGAAGGTGCGCAGAACCGTGCCGTCCACCTTCACCCGCAGCTCGGCGTCGAAGGGCGCGGTCACCGCGCTCTGGCGCAGGAAGAAGTTCAGGTGGCGGGCGCTGCCGGCGGGGATGGTGACCTGCTGGCTCAGGGTCGAGGCGGTTTCCTCGGCCAGGCCGCCGAACCAGGCCCAGACCGCGCCGGTGCGCGGCAGCGCCGTGCCGCCATCGTCCGGGCAGGTGGCGGCATTGCACAGCACGCTGCCGAACTGGACCGAGGTCGAGGCCCAGGACGGATTGCTCACGCTGCCCGGCGTGCTGAAATCGGTCGCCTCCAGGCTGGTGTCGGCCAGCAGCTGCGCCGGCGTGCAGCCGGGCGGCGGCGGAGGTGGCGGAGGCGGCGGCGGCGGGGTGCTGCCATCGACCGCGCAATCCGGCCACCAGCAGGGGTTGGCGGCGTTGAAGGCTTCGATCGCCTGCGCCTTGGGCGGCCGCGGCTGCTGGTTCAGGTGCTCGACCACGCCCCAGCTGCCGAAACGGCTGTAGCTGCTGCTCGCGGCGAACACCATGAACAGCTCGCCGCCGTTGTCCTTCCAGGCCGTCAGGTACTCGCCATAGACCGTGCCCATGCGCGGGTCGCGGTTGGCGCTGATGAACAGGTCGGTGATGGCATCGTTGTTCTCCACCCCGAACACGCCGACCAGGTGCTGGCCGCCCTCGTAGGCGGTCAGGGCCAGGCCGCGCGCACTCGCGGCCTCCTTGTGCGCGAGGGTCCAGGGCTGGACTTCCTCAAGCGAAGAGATCGGGCACGGGTGGGTGTTGACCGGCGGAAAGTTCTCGGTGCAGGGCGAGGCCGAGTCGGGGAACTCGTCCAGCAGCTGGCCGCCGTCGTTGATCTCGGCGAAGAGCTGGTCGAGCGACCACAGCTCGATCTCGTTCTGGTTGACCGGCAGGTTGGTGTAGTTCGCGAAGTACGGCGCGATGGCGACCGCATCGATGTCGGTGTGGCAGGCGCTCTGGCGCTGACCGACCTGCACCGCCAGCGGGCAGTCGGCCGCCTCGCTCTGGGTGAAGGCGTTGGCCGCCTGCGCACCGAGGGTGCAGACCACCCGCCCGGCCTGATCGCCGAACTCGGTCTTGAAGACCGTGCAGACCTCGGCGGTGCGCTGGCCGTGCGCGTTGAGGCGGCGGATGAAGGCGTCGCCCAGGCTGCCGTAGAGCGCGTCGCCGCGCGCCTGGATCTCGCCGCCCTGTGGGAAGGCCGGATTCCAGACTTCGTTGGAATACTCGACGTAGACCCGCCGCCCCTCCGCCAGCTGGTCGCGCACGATCTGGGCGAAGCCGGCGACGTAGCCGTCGTTGGCGCGGTGCGGCAGGGTGAACCAGGGTTCGGTGCCGGTCTCATTCGCCAGCTGGATCATGATCTCCAGCGGCACGCCGCCGCCGCGGGTCCAGTGCGCATCGCTCACGCGCGGGCGGTCGGCGAAGTCCTCCTGGGTGTTGGGCTCGCCGCTGAAGCCGCCGCCGTTGGTGTGCATCCAGTCCATGAAGCGCAGACTGCGGTAGGGCGTCAGCTCGGCCAGGAAATCCGGATGGAAGGTGGGCAGCGCGCCCTGGGCCGGATCGAAGCCGGGCGGGAAGACGCGGATGTTGCGGATCGGGTCGGCCGGGTCGGTCTCGGTGATGTCGAGGATCCAGATCGAGTTGCCGTCGACGTCCACCACGTCGCGGCCCGGTTGTGAGGCTGCGCCGACCTTCTGTGCGCCCAGTCCGTACTGGATCGTGCCCTCGCCCTCGTAGACCACGAGGTACTGGCCGTCCGGGAAGGGCGCGCCACCGGAGTTGAACACCGTGCGCGCGATGCAGAACACCTGGCCGGGATCGCCGCAGCCCGGCAGCGACGCGACCCAGCCGTCGGCGTCGAGGTCGAGCAGGTCGGCCTCCAGGGTGTCGAAGCAGGAGGCGCCCGGGATGGCCGGCGGCGTGCAGCCGTTCGGCGCCGCGGTGATCCAGGGCCGCGAGGCCTTGAAGAAGTCAACGAACGGGTAGACCGATGAGAAGTCCACCACGGCGTCCAGGTTGGCGCCCAGCCCGCCCGAGGAGGCCGGAGGCGGCGGTGGTGTCTCACCCGCTTCGAAGCTGCTCTGAAAGATCGCTTGCGCCTGGCCGGATACGGCCCCCAGGGCCAGCCACGCCAGTGCCAAGCCCTTCGCCCACGTCGTGCCCGCCTTCATGACCGTCCCCCGGTTTCCGTGCGATCGGCCGCGCGAGTGTCGGCCTTGGATCAGGTTACGGAAATCGCCACGCGCTTTTGCCATCCGGCATCACACTGTCGGCGGAGGGAGCTAGACTGCGCCGACGCCCTACCCCGTACCGCATGCCCCTTCCCCTCGACCGATTCCAGACCGGCGGCGCCCTGCAGGGCGCGGCGGCCGCCTCGCTGCTGCGCGAGCGCCAGCGCCTGGCCGAGCTGCAGCCGGGCGCCGCGGTGGGCCTGTACCGCATCGTCGAGGAGCTCGGCCGCGGCGGCATGGCCATCGTCTACCGCGCCGAGCGCGCCGACGGCGAGTACGAGCAGCAGGTCGCGCTGAAGTGGATGCTCGACCCGCAGCCCGACGCCGAGAGCGAGGCGCGCTTCCGCAGCGAGCGCCAGGCCCTGGCCGACCTGCGCCATCCGCACATCGCGCGCCTGCTCGACGGCGGGCGCAGCAGCGACGGCCGGCCCTGGTTCGCCATGGAGCTGATCGAGGGCCTGCGCATCGACCGCCACTGCGAGACGCACCGGCTGGAACGGGCCGCGCGCCTGCGCCTGTTCCTGCAGGTCTGTTCGGCCGTGGCCTTCGCCCATGCGCGCGGCGTGATCCACCGCGACATCAAGCCCTCGAACGTGCTGGTCGATGCCGACGGCAGCGCCCACCTGCTCGATTTCGGCATCGCCCACCTGCTCGGGCGCGGGCAGGAGCCGGCCCTGCACGCCTTCACGCCCGGCCACGCCAGCCCGGAGCAGCAGCGCGGCGAGGCGCCGACGGTGGCCTCCGACGTGTACCAGCTGGGCGTGCTGCTGCGGCGGATGTTCCATGCCGCGCCGGGCGGCGGCGAACCGACCGCCGCGGCTCCGGCAGAAACCGCCGCGTCGCAGCCGGAAGCAACCCTGCCCGGCGACCTTGAAGCCGTGGCGCGACGCGCGACGGCGGAGGCGGCGACGGCGCGCTACCCGACCGTGCCCGCGCTGGCCGCCGACATCGAGGCCGTGCTGGCGCGGCGCCCGGTGTCCGCCCTGCCCCGCCGCCCGGCCTACCTGCTGCGGCGCTTCCTGCAGCGCCACCCGCTCGGCAGCCTCGCCGCCGTGCTCACCCTGGTCCTGGTCCTGGGCATGGCGACCGCCTTCACCCTGCGCTTGGCGCAGGAGCGCGATGCCGCCGCCTACCAGGCCCGCGTCGCCACCGCGGTGCTCGACTTCCTGCGCGGCGACCTCCTCGCGGCGGCCGATCCGGCCGCCGCACCGGGCCAGGAGCTCACCGTGCGCCAGGCGCTGGACCTGGCCGCGGCCTCGGTCGGCAGCCGCTTCGCCGAGGCTCCAGCTGAGCTGGCGACGATCCGCTCGACCCTGGCCTCGCTCTACTTCGAACTGGGCCGCCTGGACGAGGCGGTGCGCGAGGCGGATCTGGTCCTCGCCGCGGCCGAAGGGCTTGGCTGGAGCATCGAGCAACGCTGGCCGGCGGAACAGGTCCGCCTGCGCAGCCTGGTCGAGCTCGACCGCATCGAGGAGGCCGAATCCAGCCTCGCCCGACTCGCCATCGAACTGGGCCCGGCGCATCCCCTGCGCCCGGCCTACGACTACCAGTCCGCCGCCCTGCTCCACCACGAAGGCCACTACGCCGAGGCCGAAGCCCTGATGCGCGCGGCGCTGGAGACCGGCACGCAGGCCGCGACGGCCGACACCCTCGCCGCCCTGCGCTCGCAGCGGGTCGACAGCCTGCTCATGCTGGGGCGCCAGCAGGAGGCGCTGGACGAAGCGCTGGCGGCGCGAAGCGAGCTGGGTGCGAGGCTCGGGGCGGACCACCCGCGCACCCTGCTGGAGGCCAACCGCGCCGGCCAGATCCTGCGCCACATGGGTCGCCTGGACGAGGCCGAGACCCTGCTGCGCGACACCCTGGCGCGGCGCGAGCGCGTGCTGGGTCCGGCCCATCACCACACCCTGCAGAGCGCCAACGAACTCGCCACCGCGCTGCAGGACGCGAAACGCTACGCCGAGGCCGAACCGCTGTTCCGCCGCGTGCTGGATGCGCGCCTGGCGCAGTTTGGCGAGGCCCATCTCTACACCCGCAACTCGATGAGCAACCTCGGCCTGCTCTACTCGCTCTGGAACCGTCCCGACGACGCCGCGCCCCTGTTCGAGCGCACCCTGGCGATCGAACTGGCCGAGCAGGGCGAGCTGCACCCCGACACCCTGGCCCTGATGCACAACATCGCGGGGCTCTACCGCCGCCAGGCGCGCCTCGACGAAGCGCTGTCGATGCACGAACGAGCAATCAACGGCGGAGAAGCCGCGCTCGGACGGGAAGCCTGGCAGGTCGGCATGTTCCGCATCGGCCGCGCGCAGACGCTGGCGGCGCGGGGCGAGGCCGAAGCCGCCGACGCGGAATTCGGCGCCGCCATCGCAGTGCTGGAGGCCAGCCTCGGTACGGACAGCCCACGCGTAGCCAGGGCGCGCGAACTGCGCGCGGCCGCCCGCCAGCCCTGAGCGTTCCCAGCCTCGCTGCCGCGCGCCGGCCATGCTCCGGGCGCGCCAGACTCAGAAGGCGTGGCTGTAGCGCAGGTACCAGACCCGCCCGACGGGATCGTAGAGCCCGTAGGCGAACCCTCCGCCCGGACCGAAGGCGGGCGGCCGGTTGCCGAGGTTGCGCCCACCCACCGCCAGACTCGCCTCCCAGGGCAACGTGGCGCGCACCTGCGCATCGACTTCGACATGCGAAGCAACGCGCTGCAGGCAGAGCGGATCCGCGGAGCCGTCAGCCAGCAGTGGCGTGGGGCAGGCGCGATAGCCGTCGATGTAGCGCACACCCACGTTCGCCCCCAGCGCACCGCGCTGCCCGTCGATCCGCAGGTCGCCGCGCCAGCGCGGGCGGTCCTGGAAACCGAGCAGGTCGCGCGCCAGTTCGCCCTCGAGGCGCTGTTCGTCGAAGCGCAAGGTGCGGCTGGCGCGCAGATCCGTGCGCAGCGTGCCCCAGGAGTACTGGTGCTGCAGGCGGGCGCTGAGGTCGACGGCCTCCGACCTCACCGAGGCCACGTTGATGTAGGGCAGGAGCAGCAGGGTGACGTTGCCGAACTCGTCGCGCCGCACCTCGCCATCGCGCGACGGCTCGCAGTCGCGCAGGCCCTGGGCGCAGTCCAGTTCCGCCTGCAGGGCGTCGGCCGGCCGCAGGACGCCGATCTGCCCGCGGATGCGGCTGCGCACGTAGTCGACGCCAAGCTCGAAGCCCGACGTCGGCTGCCATAGAACACCGGCGCTGCCCTGCAGGGCTCGCTCGGGGCGAAGGGCCGGATTGGGCACGATGGTGCCCTCCATCGCACGCAGGCTGCAGGCGACCGGATCGCCCGGATACGCGGCGCAGGCACTGGGATCGAACTCCAGACCCGAGAACTCCGCGAATCCGCCGTAGGCGGAGACCAGATCCGGCGCCTGGAAACCACGCCCGGCTGATGCCCTGAGCAGCCACGCCGAAGCGGGTCGCCACGCCAGCGCGAGCTTTGGGCTGAACTGGCCGCCCGCGTCCTGGTAGCGGTCATAACGCGCCGCCAGACTCAGTTCCCAGGCCTCGCCCAACGGGATCAGGGTCTCGCCGTAGACGGCCGCGTAGTCCCGCACCGCACGCTGCGGTACCGCGACGATGCCCTGGCCCAGCACCTCGTTCGCCAGGGAGCCCGGATCGGGCACCAGGCTGTAGCGGTCGCGGCGCAGATCCAGGCCGAACGCGTGGCTCGCCGCCAGGTTTCCGAACAGGTCCGCCTCCAGGCTGAAGGCCAGTTCAAGTCCCGTGGCGCGGGTTTCTCCCTCGCGCCAGGGGCGGGCGCGCGCGTCTTCCAGACCCGTGGCATCGTTCGGCACCGCGGCGAACGGGTTGAAGCGTCCATCGGCGATGGCCTGCAGCAACGGGCCGCGCAGGGCGAAACCCGCAACGCCCTCGCTGCGCAGGTCATAGCGGTTGTGGAACAGGCTCAGGCGCCAGTCGCCTCCGCCCGCCCACGCCACGGCGCCTTCGAGGCCGGCCAGCGCATGCACGCTGGTCTCGTCCGCAACGGAGATGCGCGGCCCCAGGGCCGTCAGCCGGTAGTTGATCTGGATGGGAAATCCCAGACCGGGACCGCGCTCGCCCAGGGTCGGGTTGTTCGGGT
>JANJTY010000057.1 GCA_024710865.1 Lysobacteraceae bacterium
GGCGGTGGCGGAGGCGAAGCGGGTTTCGCGGCCGGCGATGCGGCCGCCGCAGCCTGCGCTTGGGTCGGGGTCTCCTCCCGCCGCGCGGGCGCGGGCGCCGCCGCTTCGGTGGGGCGCGGCGAGGCGGGCCTCATCGTGTCCGCAACGCGTGGCGCGGCGGCCGCTTCCTCCCCCTTGGTCGGCGCCGAGGGCGCCGCGACCGGCGTCGAAACGAACGCCGCCGGCGCCGCCGCGGCCTCGGACGCGACGGCTGCCCGCGCCGCGGCGAGCGCGGCCTGCAGATCGCGCTGCCGGTTGCGCTCCAGCTCCTCGATGCGTCGCCGCAGCAGCAGCAGGCGCCCGCCCTGCCATCCCAGCACCGCTCCCAGCACGAAGCCGAGCAGGCTGCTGTCCGCCGCGCCGGCGAGCGCGCCGAGCCAGGCTCCGATGATCGCCAGCAACCAGTGCATGTCCGTATCCCGCAAGCGAAGGTAGGCAGTGTAGGGCCTGTGAAGACCTCTCGGACGCTCCGCCCGGAAGCGCAGCGGCGGCCGTGCATTCGTATGCTGCGGCGCAACAGGAGCGTCTCGGCGGTGTAGCCTTGGGGCATGAACGTGAACCTGAATGCAGCCGACACCGAATCCCTGCGCGAGGTCGACCTGCCGGCCGTCGACCGGCCCTTGCGCGAGGACGTCCGCCGCCTCGGCGCCCTGGTGGGCGAGGTGCTGGCCGAGCAGGAAGGCGCGGCCTTCCTCGACGAGGTCGAGCGCATCCGCCAGGCCGCCATCCTGCGGCGCGAGCGCGGCGCGCCGAGCGAGGCGATCGAGGCCGAGCTGCGCGACCTGCCGCTGGATCTGGCCGAGCGCCTGGTGCGCGCCTTCGCCACCTATTTCTCCGCGGTCAACCTGGCCGAACGCGTGCACCGCATCCGCCGCCGGCGCGACTACCAGCGCGCCGGCGCGGCGCCGCAGCCGGGCGGGCTGGAGGCCGTGCTGCGCGGACTCAAGGCCGAGGGCGTCCCCTTCGATGCCCTGCAGGATCTGCTGGCGCGCCTGCGCGTCGAGCCGGTCTTCACCGCGCACCCGACCGAAGCGGTGCGTCGCGTGCTGCTGGAGAAGGAGCGCGAGATCGTGCGCTGTCTGCTCGACGACATCGACCGCAGCCGCACCCCGCAGGAGCGTCGCGCCGACACCGAACGCATGCGCCTGGCCCTGTCCAGCGCCTGGCAGACGGCCGAGACCCCGCCCACCAAACCCACCGTCGCGGATGAGCTCGAGCACGTCGGCTTCTACCTCGCCGACCCGCTCTACCAGGTCCTGCCGGTGTTCTACGAGGTCTTTGCCGAAGCGGTGGCGACGGTCTACGGGCAGGACGCGCGGCTGCCGCCCCTGCTCGGCTTCGGCAGCTGGGTCGGCGGCGACATGGACGGCAACCCCAACGTCGGCGCCGAGACCATCGCCGCCAGCCTCGCCACCCAGCGTGCCTGGGTGCTGGGCAACTACCGGCGCGACTGCCTGCACCTCGCCGACGTGCTGACCCAGTCGCCGGATCGCGTCGGCATCGATGCCGCCCTCATGGAGCGGGTCGAGCAGTACGCGCACCGCCTGCCCGAGGCGGCCGAGGCGCTCAAGGCGCGCCATGCCGACATGCCGTACCGGCAGTTCCTGCACCTGCTTTCGGCGCGGCTGGGCGCGACCGCCGCCGGCGAGCTCGAAGGCTACGAGGATGCGGAAGGCTTCCTGGCCGACCTGCAGCTGATCGACGCCAGCCTGGCCGCGAACCGCGGCGAGCATGCCGGCCGTTTCGCCCTGCGCCGCCTGATCCGACGGGTCGAGTGCTTCGGCTTCCAGCTTGCCACCCTCGACCTGCGCCAGGACTCGGCCGTGCACGAGGCCGCGCTCGCCGCGTTGCTGCGGGATCCGGACTGGCCGGAACGTCCGGCGGACGCGCGCGCCGCACGGCTGCGCGAGCTGATCGCGGCCCGCACCCTCCCGGAGGAGGGCAGCGACGCCACCGCGCGCCGCGTGCTCGACGTGTTCCGCACCGTCGCCGAGTCGCTGCCGCGCTTCGGCCCGCGCGCCTTCGGGCCCTACATCGTCAGCATGAGCCGCAGCGCCGCCGATGCGCTCGCCGTGCTGGCCCTGGCGCGCAGCGCCGGCTGCGTCGACGGTTCCGACGCGGTGCCGCTTGACGTGGCGCCGCTGTTCGAGACCGTGGACGACCTCGCGGCGGCGCCGGACACCCTGCGCTCGCTGTTCGCCGACCCTGTCTACCGCGCCCACCTTGCTTCGCGCGGCGATCGCCAGATCGTCATGCTGGGCTATTCCGACAGCGCCAAGGACGGCGGCATCGTGGCCTCGCGCTGGGGCCTGCAGCGTACCCAGGTGCTGCTGACCGAGCTGGCGCGCGAGTCGGGCATCCGCATCGCCTTCTTCCACGGCCGCGGCGGTTCGCTCTAGCGCGGCGGCGGCAAGACCGAGCGCGGCGTCATCGCGGCGCCGCGCGGCTCGGTCGACGGCTTCCTGCGCGTGACCGAGCAGGGCGAGGTGATCCACCGCAAGTACGGCATCCGCGCGCTGGCCTTGCGCAACCTGGAGCAGGCCACCGGCGCGGTCCTGCGCGCGACCCTGCGTCCGCGTCCGCCCGAGCCGCGCGAGGAGCGCTGGCGCGCGATCGCGGCCGAGGTCGCGGCCAGCTCGCGCGCGGCCTACCGCGGCCTGGTCTACGAGGACGCGCAGTTTCCGGACTACTTCCGTGCCGCCACCCCGATCGACGTGATCGAACGCCTGCGCATCGGCTCGCGTCCGGCCAAGCGCGGCAGCGCCGGCGGGGTCACGTCGTTGCGCGCCATTCCCTGGGTCTTCGCCTGGTCGCAGAACCGCGCCGGGCTGACGGCCTGGTACGGCGTGGGCAGCGGACTTGCCGCCGCCATCGCAGCGCATGGCCTGGAGGCCATGGCCGAGATGACGCGCGACTGGCCCTTCTTCGCCGCCCTGATCGACGACATCGAGATGGTGCTGGCCAAGTCCGATCTGG
>JANJTY010000108.1 GCA_024710865.1 Lysobacteraceae bacterium
CCCGGGGCCGGGGCTGCAGGTCCTGTGGCTCACGCCGATGCGGGCGCTGGCGTCCGACACCACCCGCGCGCTGCAGCGGCCGCTGCCGGCGCTGGCCCCGGGCTGGCAGGTGGGCCAGCGCACCGGCGACACGCCGTCGGCCGAGCGCGCACGCCAGGAGCGCCGCTGGCCGCAGGCGCTGGTCACCACGCCGGAGTCGCTGAGCCTGATGCTCACGCGCGAGCACGCGCGCGCCGAGCTCGCCGGGGTGCACACGATGCTCGTCGACGAGTGGCACGAGCTCATCGGCAACAAGCGCGGCGTGCAGGTGCAGCTGGCGCTCGCGCGGCTGCGGCGCTGGAACCCGGCGCTCGTGATCTGGGGGCTGTCGGCCACCCTGGGCAACCTCGACGAAGCCGCGCGCGTGCTGTTGCCGGAGGACGCCGAGCCCCTGCGGATCGGCGGCGGACCGCGGCGGCCCACGTCCGTCGAGTGCCTGCTGCCCGACGCCCCGGGTCGCTTTCCCTACGCCGGGCACCTCGGTCTCGGCCAGCTGCCGCAGGTGCTGCAGCGGCTGACGGCCGCGCGCAGCACGCTGGTCTTCACCAACACCCGCGCCCAGGCCGAACTCTGGCACCAGGCGCTGTCGTCGGTATGGCCGGAAGACCTGTCCACCCTCGCCCTGCATCACGGTTCGATCGACCCGGCGCAGCGCCGCGCCGTCGAACAAGGCCTGGCGGAGGGCCGGCTGCGCGCGGTGGTGGCCACCAGCAGCCTCGATCTCGGCGTCGACTTTCCACCGGTCGACCAGGTGCTGCAGATCGGCAGCCCCAAGGGCGTGGCGCGGCTGCTGCAGCGCGCGGGTCGCGCCCGCCATCGGCCGGGCGAATCGGGGGCGATCCTCGGGGTGCCCACCCACGCGCTCGAAATCGCGGAGTACGCGGCCGTGCGCCGGGCGGTGGAGCAGGCGGACGTGGAAGCACGCGTGCCGCTCAGCGGCTGCCTGGACGTGCTCGCCCAGCACGCGATGACCCTCGCGCTGGGCGGCGGCTTCGAGGCCGACGCGCTCTACGACGAAGTGCGCCGCACACACGCCTTCGCCACGCTCGAACGCGCCAGCTTCGACGCCGTGCTGCGCTTCATCGAGGTCGGCGGCGAGGCGCTGGCGAACTATCCGGACTACCGCCGCGTGCGCCGCGACGAGGCCGGCCGCCATGTCGTCGACGATCGGCGCATCGCCCTGCGCCACCGGCTCTCGATCGGCACCATCGCCAGCGATGGTGCGCTGGCGGTGAAGCTGCTGCGCGGCAAGACCCTGGGCCACGTCGAGGAGCGCTTCGTGGGCCAGCTGGCGGCGGGCGATCGCTTCCGGTTCGCCGGGCGGGCGCTGCAGCTGGTGCGGGTCGAGAACATGGCGGCCCTGGTCAAGCTGGCCCCGAAGCAGGACGGCCGCGTGCCGCGCTGGCAGGGCGGCCAGCTGCCGCTGTCCAACGCGGTCGGTCCGCGCGTGGCCGAGGTGCTGGCCGACCCGCAGGACGACGCCGAACGCGGCGCGCTGGCGCCGCTGCGCGCCGCGCAGGGTCGCCTGTCGCGCCTGCCCGAGGCGGGGCGGCTGCTGGTGGAGCGCAGCCGTTCGCGCGAAGGCGAACACCTCTTCCTCTATCCCTTCGCGGGTCGCCAGCTGCACGACGGACTGGCGGCGCTCTGGGCCTGGCGCCTGGCCCGGATCGCCCCCGGCACCTACACGTACAGCTGCGGCGACCACGGCCTGATGCTGACCGGCGACGCCCTGCCCGTGCTGAATGCGGACGCCTGGGTGGACCTGCTCTCGCCGCGGGGCCTGGACGACGACCTCGCCGCCTGCCTCAACCTTACCGAGCTGGCGCGGCGGCAGTTCCGCGAGGTCGCGCGGGTCGCCGGACTGTTGCCGCCCTCCTTGCCCGGTCGCGCCCCGCGCTCGCTGCGCGCCCTGCAGGCCAGCAGCGCCCTGCTGTTCGACGTCCTGAGGCGGCACGATCCCGGCCACCTGCTGCTGGCCCAGGCCGAGCGCGAGGTGCGCGAGCAGCAGCTGCGCGAGCCCGACCTGCGCCTGCAGCTGGAGCGCCTGGTGCGGCAGCCGCGCATCGAGGTGCACCTGGAGCGGTTCAGCCCCCTGGCCTTCCCGCTCTGGGCCGAGAGCCAGCGCGGCCAGCTCAGCACCGAGGACTGGACCGCCCGCGTGCGCCGCGCCGCCGAGAAACTGGAGCGCGACCTTGGCCGCTGAACACGCCATCGCGCTGGCGGGCCAGACCCTGCTGCTGCTCGGCGAGCGGGCCGTGCACTGGCCGGACCAGCGTGCGCTCCTGATCGCCGACCTGCACCTGGGCAAGGCCGACGTCCTGCGCCGCGCCGGCATCGCCGCTCCGCGCGGCAGCACAGGCGCGGACCTCGACCGCCTGCAGGCCCTGGTTGAACGCCATCGCCCCGACACGCTGTGGGTCCTCGGCGACCTGCTGCACGGGCCGCTGCATGAGGCGCCCTGGCTGGCGCGCTGGCGGCGGTTCCGCGCGGCACACGCCGCGCTTCGCATCCGCGTGATCGTCGGCAACCATGACCGCGCCGTGGACGCCGGACGACTCGCCATCGAGCGCGAAGCCGACGCCCAGGTGGTGGCTGGCCTGCGCCTCTGCCACGCGCCGTCCGCCCCCGGGTCGATGCCCTACCTCTGCGGCCACCTGCACCCCTGCGTACGCCTGCCCGGCGTGCCGCGGCGCTGGCCGGCCTTCTCGCTTCGCGCCCAGGGCCTGGTGCTGCCGGCGTTCTCGCTGCTCACCGGCAGCAGTCCGCCCACCGCGACGAAGTCGGGCGCACACTTCGCCTGCGTCGAGGGACAGGTGATCCCGATCGGCCGACGCTCGCACGACGCGCTGCGCCGCGCCGGTCCGCCGTGAGGGTCACGCGCCGCGCGAGCGCCCACAGCGGCTCGATCGCACCGGCACCCGCACTGCGCTCACCGTCATCGTGCGCGCAGGGTCTCCCTGTGGCGCGACAGCCACTGCCTTCGCGCCGAGTCCTGCGGCTGCAGCGCCAGCGCCGCGCTCACCCGTTCATCAAGTTCACGCAGCGCGGTGTTGCCGTCCCTGCTGGCGGTGCACAGGGCGAGCACGGCGTCGGCGTAGGCGCGCTGGCTGTCGCTGGCCCCTACTGCCGGGTCAGCCTGCAGCCGGGCCGCCGACTCGGCCGCGGCGCAGTCGCCGGGCTGCCCCAGCAGCAGCGCCTGCTCGGCGCTTTCCAGCGCCAGCCTTGCCTGCAGCGACACGGGCTTGCGCGGCAGGGCATCGAACAGCGATTGGGCCTGGGCCAGACGCTGCTGCGCCAGCGCCAGGTCGCCGCTGGCGCGGGCGATGCTGGCCGCGATCTGCGTGCTGAAGGCGAGATCGACCGGATTCTCGCCCTTGGCGCGGATGGCGATGGCTTCCTGGATCAGGGCTTCGGCGTCCTCGTAGGCGCCGAGGAAGAGCTGGATCAACGCCAGGTTGCTGGCCGAGGAGCCGGTCGGATGGCTGCCGGGTGGCGTGGTCTGGCGCGAGATCGCCAGCGCTTTCTGCATCGCGTCGCGCGCCTCGGCCAGGCGTTCGAGGCGCAGGTAGGTGAAGGCCAGGTTGTTCCAGCGCGTGCCGGTGTAGCGATGCAGCTCACCGAAGGTTTCGAGCGTGATCTGCAGGGCCCGCAGGCGGTACTCGACCGCCAGCTCGGGCTGCCCGAGCGGAACCGCGGCATTGGCATAGGCATCGAGCAGGTCGGCCAGCAGCAGCGGGTTGGCCTGGGTGTCGGACTGCATCGCGTCGGCCAGCGGCAGGATCAGCGCCGCGATGTCCGCGTAGCGATCGGCTTCGTCGTAGACCCAGGCCAGGATCCGCGCGGCATCCAGCGCCGCGTCGCTGAGCCTGCCATGCAGGTCGGTGGCGATCGCGACGCTGCGCTCAAGGCCCGCGGCCGCCGCGTCGAGGTCGCCTTCGGCGAGGGCGATGGTGCCTCGCACGAAGTGCTGCCTCGCCAGCAGGTCGCTGGAGCGCTGCTGGTCGATCAGCGCCTCGGCCTGCTGCAGCACGTCCTTCGATTGCGGAATATGGCCCAGGCGATTCTCGGTGCGCGCCAGCAGCAGCAGGACCGTGGCGCGCAGGTCACGTGCCCCGGCGTTTCCCTGCAGGCCTGAAACGGCCTTCTGCAGCAGCTCATGCGCGACCTCGGTCGAGCCGATGGCGAGGTAGGCATCGGCCATCATCCATTGCATCTCGGACTTGCTCGCCGCATCCGGCCACGGGCTGCGCTCGATCCGCGCCAGCGCGTCATCGAGCAGGTCGCGCGCGCTGACCTCGCGCCCGGCGGCGCGCGCCGGGTTGGCCATGCGGAAGATGTCCAGCACGAAATCGCGGGTCAGGGTGGCGCGCTGCGCCTGGTCGGCGGCGATGTCGCGTTCGCGCTGCGCTTCGATCGCCTTCCAGCTGGTGCCGACGATGCCAGCCAGCGTGCTCAAGCCAAGCAACGACGCCAGCGCCACCGGCAGCC
>JANJTY010000120.1 GCA_024710865.1 Lysobacteraceae bacterium
CGCCCAGGGCGCGCTCGACCACCTCCCAGCCGGCCCCGGCGCGGTGCGCCTGTTCCGACAGGATCTGGCGGAAGCGCCGCCCGCCGGGCTCGCCGTGGAACAGGCCCAGCACGTGCCGCACGATGTGTTTGAGCGCCACGCCGCGCGCCAGCTGCGCCTCGACGTAGGGTCGGATCGCGCGCAGCAGCTCGGCGCGCGGACGCAGCAGTGCATCCGGTTGGTACAGCGCCGCCGCGATGCGATGCAGGGCGTAGGGCTCGTGGTAGGCCAGCCGCCCCAGCATCACGCCATCGACGTGCGCGAGCTGGGCCTGCACCTGGTCGAGGCTGAGCAGGCCGCCGTTGATCACCACCGTCAGCTCCGGCCGTTCCGTTTTCAGCCGGTGCACCCACTCGTAGCGCACCGGCGGGATCTCGCGGTTCTCCTTCGGCGAGAGCCCCTGCAGCCAGGCCTTGCGCGCGTGCACCACGAACAGGCGGCAGCCGGCCGCCGCGACCGGATCGACGAAGCCGCGCAGGACCTCGTAGTCGGTGTCCTCATCCACCCCGAGCCGGCACTTGACCGTGACCGGCACGGCGACCGCCGCCTGCATCGCCGCGACGCAGTCGGCCACCAGCGCCGGTTCGCGCATCAGGCAGGCGCCGAAGCGTCCGGCCTGGACCCGGTCCGAGGGGCAGCCGACGTTGAGGTTGACCTCGTCATAGCCCCAGTCGGCGCCGATGCGCGCCGCCTGCGCCAGCAGCTCGGGATCGCTGCCGCCAAGCTGCAGCGCGACCGGATGCTCGACCGGGTCGAAGCCCAGCAGCGCCTCGCGATCGCCATGGATCACGGCCTGCGCATGCACCATCTCGGTGTACAGCCGCGCCTGCGGCGCCAGCGCGCGATGGAACACGCGGCAGTGGCGGTCGGTCCAGTCCATCATCGGCGCGACCGAGAGTCGCCAGTCGACTGGATCGATGGCCTCGGGGAATGGACTGGACGCTGCGGCGTGCTGCACGGCTGGGAAACGCTTCGACCACGGCCGCACAGATTACCCCAGCAGCAGGCCCGTCAAGCCCCGCCGCGCGGCAGGCGCTGCACGATCTCGGCCAGCGTCGCCTTCATGGCCGCATCGAGCTCGTCCGGGCGGACCCGATCGATCACGGCCTTGAGCACGCGCACCTCGTTGGCGTCGAGCTTGCCGTCGCGCATCGCCAGGGCGTAGAGCTGCTCCAGCTCGTGCGCTTCGAGCCGCCCATCACTGGCGAATAGCTCGATCGACTTGAAGGAGATTTCGAGGTAATCACGGCTTTCGGCCATCACAGGCTCCGGCGTTGGGTACTGCCGGGGATGGTATCCGCATCCGCAGCGCGTCGGACACATCCGAAGAGCCCCTCGATACTGGAAGCACGTGGGGGCGATTCGGGCACTGTGCAAGTCCAACTGACGGGACATGGCGAAGACCGGCCAGATTCCCTATCCTGCGCCCGTCGCCAGAACGCGGCACACGTCGAAGGGGGACGCTTCGCACGATGGACCTGTTCCTGCAGATCGCACTGTCTTTTCCCACCCTCATCTTCAGCGTCTTGCTGGGGGTGGCGGTGCTGTACTGGGTGATGGCCATGGTCGGGCTGCTGGACCTCGACCTCCTCGACACATTCGCCCTGCCCGAGGGCGCCGAGCTGGATCCCGGCGGCGTGGCCGGCCTGCTGATGAAGCTCGGTCTGGACGGCGTGCCGGTCACGCTGATCGGCACCGGTTTCGTGTTCTTCGGCTGGGTCATCACCTACTTCGTCGACCTTCTGCTGCTGCAGCATTTCGGCACCGGGATGCTGCGCTGGCTGCTGGGTTCGGGCCTGCTGCTGGGCGCCTTGATCCTTGCCATGCCGCTCACCGGCCTGGCCCTGCGCCCGCTCGCGCCGCTCTTCGTCAAGCTCAAGCCGGTCGACAGCGACTCGCTGCTGGGCAAGGTCGCCACCGTGCGCAGCCCGGATGTCACGGATTCGCGCGGAACCGCGAACCTGGAGGACGGTGGCGCCGGCCTGATCCTGCAGGTCCGTGCCGAGCCCGGGCAGTTCGTGCGCGGCGACGAGGTGGTCCTGGTGGAGTACCTCGCGCAGCACAACGCCTACCGCGTGATTCCCAAGGGCCTGGCCTGACCACGGCCGCGCCGGGTGCCTGACCGGCGCCAGCGACGTTTCGCGTTTCCCTTTCCAACCCATCCATCGCCACGGAGCCGAACGCCATGGATCTTTCCGTCCTCATGCCCTTCCTGATCGGGATCGGCGTCCTCGTCGCCGTGATCATCGGGCTTTTCGCCCTGTTCAAGGCGTTCTACATCAAGGTCCCGCAGGGCACGGCCCTGATCGTCAACGACCTGTCCTCCACGCCCAAGGTGCATTTCACCGGCGCCCTGGTCTATCCCGTGGTCTACAAGAAGGAGTTCATGAAGATCTCCCTGATCACGCTGGAGGTGGACCGGCGCGGCAAGGACGGGCTGATCTGCAGGGACAACATGCGCGCCGACATCACCGTCGCCTTCTACCTGCGCGTGAACGAAACCGCGGCCGATGTGCTGAAGGTGGCCAAGTCCATCGGCGTGGACCGCGCCTCGGACAAGGCCGCGGTGAACGAGCTGTTCAACGCCAAGTTCTCCGAGGCGCTGAAGACGGTCGGCAAGCAGATCGACTTCGTCAAGCTGTTCGAGAACCGCCAGGAGTTCCGCGACCGCATCGTCGAGGTGATCGGCGCGGACTTGAACGGCTACATCCTGGAGGACGTGGC
>JANJTY010000118.1 GCA_024710865.1 Lysobacteraceae bacterium
GGCCGGCCGACTGCGCGCCGAAGTACTCGGCTTCGCGGAAGACATCGACGTTGAGCTGCGGGTCGGTGCTGAGGCGCTGCTTGAGCGCCTCGAACGCGGCGGGCTCGCGCAGGCGCAGCAGCACGGAGGAATAGCCGCCGCGGCCGAAGGCGGTCTGCGCGGTCTCGGTGTCGGCCCAGAGCTCGGATTCGTGCGCGTCGCCGCTCTCGAACACGCCGACGATGGTCCAGCTCGAGCCGCGCATGCGCACGGTCGAGCCGACCGACAGACCATCGAACTGGCGCTGCGCGCCGCGGCCGACGATCAGCTCGCGCAGGCCGGGGCGGAAGCGCCGGCCCTCGACGATGCGCAGCTCGGGCCGCAGGGTGAAGCCGCTGGGCTCGACGCCGCGCAGCGAGACGTTGGCGCCGCTGCGCTGCCCCAGGCGCGGCACCTCGGTGACGATGATCAGCTCGCCCGAGGCCGCGGGCAGGGTGTCGGCGCCGCGCGCCACCGCCGGATCCTGCCGGATCAGCGTGTTCGAGGCGCGGTCGAGGAAGCTGCTGATCTCGGCATTGGCGCCGCCGCGCAAGACCACCACGCGCTCCGGACTGCCGGTGGCGGTGAGGGTCTTGGTCAGGCCCTGCGCCATCGACAGCATCGCCACCAGTACCCCGACCACGCCGCCGATGCCGATCACGATCACCAGCGACGCCCCAAGACGCTGCGGGATGCTGCGCAGGTTGAGCAGGACGATGGCGACGATCTGGCGGAGAGATTTCATGTGGCTTGCTGCGAGTCCGAAGAGCGGGTTGGCCACGGATGAACACGGATGAACACGGACAAGAGCAAAGCTGGTCTGGTCAGCGGGCTTCCGCGCGTAGCCGCGCCGCCCGTGGCCGCGCGGGTGCGTCGGCCCGCCCGGCAGATGGGTGTTCGTGCGGCCCACGCTCCCAAGCGCTTCGATCCGCTCTTATCCGTGTTCATCCGTGTTCATCCGTGGCAAACAACACACACACGCAATCACCGCCCCGCCAGCGCGTCGACGATCTTGAGGCGCATGGCGCGCAGGGCCGGGGGCAGGCCGACCGCCAGGGCCAGCAGCACGGCGCTGACCAGGGCGAAACCCCAGACCCCGGCGTCGGTGCGGACCGGGAACTCCGGCGGCAGGGCGCCGGTGACCGCGCCGGCCAGCAGCATGCCGCCGAGCATGCCGAGCAGGCAGAGCAGCAGGGCCTCGCCCAGCACCAGCAGCAGCACGCTGCGGTCGGTGAAGCCCAGGCACTTGAGCACGCCGAGTTCCGGGATGCGCTCGCGCACGGCCTGGCTCATGGTGTAGCCGGTCAGGATCAGGATGGTAAAGAACACCGCGCCGAGGATGGCGTTGATGATGAAGCCGATATCGCCGATCTGGCGCAGGAAGCCGAGCTGGAACTCCTGCTCGCTCTGGGTCTTGGTCTCGTCCGGCGAGTTCTCGAACAGGGCATCGATGCGCGCCGCCACGCTCTCGGTTTCGAGCGGATCGTCCACCCGCACCACGAACACCCCGGCCAGGCCCTTGCCACCGGCGCGGGCCTCGTCGAAGTAGTCGTAGTTGAGGTACATCAGGCTGGCGCGCTTGGACCACTCCTCGTCGCGCCCGTCGAAGATGCCGACCAGCTTCCACTCCCACAGCCGGTTGTTGCCCGGCTGGGTCCAGATGAAGGAATTGAGCGGGATGATGTCGCCCACCTTCCAGCCGAAGCGCTCGGCCAGCAGCCGGCCGGCGATCGCGCCATTGCGCGTGGCGATGAAGTCCAGCTTTTGCTCCGGCGGCAGCACCCACTCCGGGTAGGTCTCGTACAGGCGCTGCGGATTCACCGCAAACTGCGGAAAGAAGTTGCGCGCGTCCTGGTACTGCCCGCCGAAGAACTGCGAATGCCCGACCCGTCGAACCCCCGGCACGCGCTCGATCTGCGGCAGCAGCCGCATCGGCAGCGGCTGGGTGAAGCTGGTGCGCGCCTGCGTGATCAGGCGATCGGCGCCGAGGAACTCCGCGCTCCCGGCCAGCACCGAGTTGACCGCCTGGCCGAGGCCGACCAGCAGGAAGGCGGCGATCAGCGACAGCAGGGTGAGTGCGGTGCGGGTCTTCTTGCGAAGGAGGGCGGACCAGATGAGGTGGAGGTACTTCATCAACGTGCACCCACGCGGACGGTCTGCGGTCGAGCGGGACTCAAGGACCGGACGTGCGGAGCCTGCCCGCGTGCCGAGAGCGCTGTCGCAGGGTGGACTTTTGGTATGTGGTGGGCGCAGCGAACCGCATCATTGGGGTCGTTCCGCGGTCGCGCGGTTTGGCGTTGAAGAGCTTCAAAGCGAAGCGGAGCTTCAGAGCAAAGCTTTCGTGCCCCTTCGGGGCGCGAGTTACTTCTCTTTGCTTGCCCAAAGAGAAGTAACCAAGAGAAAGGACACCCCGGCGAGGCGCCCTCCGGGCATCCTGCCCTGCGGGTTCGCGCGGCGGCTGCGGGGTTCGCTGACGGTGCATCCAGGCACCGGCAGCG
>JANJTY010000216.1 GCA_024710865.1 Lysobacteraceae bacterium
GCGACGCAGGCGAAGGCCTCGTTGACCTCGAACAGGTCGACGTCCGCCACGCTCCAGCCGACCTTCTTGAGCAGTGCATCGATGGCGCCGATCGGCGCGGTGGTGAACCACTGCGGCTCCTGCGCATGCGTGGCGTGGCCGACGATGCGGGCGAGCGGCTGCAGGCCGCGCGCCTTCGCGTCGTCTTCCGCCATCAATACCGTGGCGGCGGCGCCATCGGAGATGCTGGACGAACTGGCCGCGGTGATGGTGCCATCCTTCTTGAACGCGGCGCGCAGGGTCGGGATCTTCTCGATGCTGCAGCGGCCCGGCTGCTCGTCGCTGTCGATCACCGTATCGCCCTTGCGGCCCTGCACCGTGACCGGCGCGATTTCGCTGGCGAAGGCGCCGGAGGCCTGCGCCGCCAGCGCGCGGCGCACCGACTCGGCCGCGAAGGCGTCCTGGCCTTCGCGGGTGAAGCCGAGCTTCTCCACGCACATCTCGCCGAACACGCCCATGGCCTCGCCCTTGTAGGGGTCGGTCAGGCCGTCCCAGGCCATGTGGTCGAGGAACTCGGCGCTGCCGTAGCGGATGCCGTTGCGCGAGCCGTTCAGCAGGTGCGGCGCATTGGTCATGCTTTCCATGCCGCCCGCGACGACGACCGAGGCTGAGCCGGCCTTGATCAGGTCGGTGCCCAGCATGATCGCCTTCATGCCCGAGCCGCAGACCTTGTTGATCGTGGTGCAGCCGGCGGCGGGGGGCACGCCGGCGCCGAGCGAGGCCTGGCGCGCCGGCGCCTGGCCGAGACCGGCCGGCAGCACGCAGCCCATGATGACCTCGGAAACGTCCGCGCCGGAAAGACCGGCGTGCTGCAATGCGGCAGCGATCGCGGTGCTGCCCAGCTTGGGCGTCGGCACGCCGTTGAACTGGCCGAGGAAGGAACCGATGGCGGTGCGCTTGGCACCGACGATGACGACGTTCGACATGGCAGCTCCGTGCGGAAGGGGAAAGAACCGTCCGATTATCGCAGCGCAGCATGGCCGGGGCTACCGTACCAAGGTCGGTGCCCGCCACCGTGGGAGACAGCCGCGCGGACCGCCGCGCGCGCGATCGCGTGTGCCCGTACACTGCGGCAGGGGGGGATCTGATGCCCACACGGACCACGGCACTGTTGGCGTTGCTTGCGGGTTCGGCCACGGCCGCAGAGGCTGCGGTCGGGTCCGGCCTTCGCCTTGGCGCGGGCGCGTCACTCGCGCTGCTGATGGCCTGCCTCATCCTGCTCGGTTTGGTCGCCTGGCTGGGGTTCCGTTCTGGCCTGCGCCGAGCCGCGGACCTGCGGCAGAAGGGCGAGGAGCGGCTCAAGCTCGCGCTCTGGGGCACCGGCGACGAACTGTGGGACATCGATCTCGTCAGCGGCAGCCTGCGGCGCGAGAACCCCGTGCCGACCTTGGCCGCACCGCCCGAGGGCGCGTCCTCGGCGGTCAGCCTGCGTGCCTTCGTGCACCCGGACGACATCCAGGCCTTCGATGCCGCGTTCGCCGCGCACGTGCGCGGCGAATCCGAGACCTTCGAGGCGACCTACCGCGCGCGCGGCATCGACGGCGGCTGGCGCTGGGTGCGTTCGCGCGGACGCGTGAGCGAGCGGGACGCTGCCGGTCGCGCGCTGCGCATCACCGGCACGAATGGCGACGTCGACGATCTCCGGCGCGGCGAACTGGCCCTGCAGCAGCTCAACCAGGAGCTGGAAGAACGCGTGGCGCGCCGCACCGCCGACCTCAGCCAGGCCAACGAACGCCTGCAGCAGAGCATCGCCGACCTGAAGCTGGCCCAGGCCCAGCTGGTCGAATCGGAAAAGATGGCCGCCCTGGGCGGCCTGGTCGCGGGCGTGGCGCACGAGATCAACACACCGCTCGGCGTCGGCGTCACCGCCGCATCGCACCTGCAGGCCGAGACGGTGCGGATCAAGCGCCTGCTGGAGTCGGGCGAGCTCAAGCGGTCCGAGCTCGACGCCTACACCGGCACCGCGCACGAGAGCGCCGAGATCATCCTGCGCAACCTGCGCCGTGCCGACAAGCTGGTGAAGAGCTTCAAGCAGGTCGCGGTCGACCAGGGCAGCGAAGCGCCGCGCGAGATCGAGCTTGGCCAATACCTCGACGAGATCCTCACCTCGCTGCGGCCGGCGCTCAAGCGCACGCGGCATCGGATCGAGGTCAGTTGCCCTCCCGGGCTGCGCTTCACCACCCAGCCGGGCGCGATCTACCAGATCGTGGTCAACCTGGTGATGAACTCGGTGATCCACGCCTTCGACGAAGGACAGGCCGGGGAGATCCGGATCGAGGTCGCTCGACGCGAAGGCGAGATCGTGCTGACCTACGCCGACAACGGACGCGGCATGGACGAAGAGGCACGACGCCGCATCTTCGAGCCCTTCTTCACCACCCGGCGCGGGCAGGGCGGATCAGGCCTCGGCATGCACATCGTGTTCAACCTGGTCACCCAGGCCCTGCACGGCAGCATCGAGTGCGACAGCGCGCCGGGGCGCGGCGTGTATTTCAGCCTGCGCATGCCGACGGCCCTGCCGGTCGCGAGCTGAGCCGGGAACTCGCGCGCGCCGCACCGGGTCGATTGGGCTTACGCGGCCCGCCGGGCCGGAGCGGAGGCAAGACCATGATGCGCGCGATCGGATGGGCGGCCCTGGCCGCATTGGCGGGGCTGGTGCCGTTGGCGGCACGGGCGGAGACGGACGAAGCCCTGGCGCGGGCGGCACTGGCGCGCCTCGCGCCCGCGGCCGAACTGCAGTCGGTACGCCCGGCGCCGCTGCCGGGGTTCCTGGAGCTGATGGTCTCGGGCGAGGTGATGTACCTCAGTCGCGACGGCCGCCACCTGCTGCAGGGCAACCTCTTCGACACCCTCGAAGCCGCCAACCTGAGCGAGCGCAGCCGCGAGGACCAGCGCGCCGCACGCATCGCGGCGCTCGACGAGGCCGCGCGCATCCGCTTCGAGGCGGGCAAGCCGGCGCACCGCATCACCGTCTTCACCGCGCTTGACTGCGGCTACTGTCGCCGCCTGCACGCCGACATCGATGCCTACCTCGAGGCGGGCATCAGCATCGACTACGTGCTGATCCCGTTCGGCGCCGACGGCAGCGAGTCCGACTCGGCCAGCCGCGGCATCCACTGCGCGGCGAATCGACAGGACGCCCTGACCGTTGCGATGCGCGGCGAACCCGCCGCGGCCGCGATGTGTCCGGCGCCAGGCTATGCCGCCGGCAAGGCCCTGGCCCAGGCTCTGGGCATCAACCGCACGCCCACGCTGATCGCGCCAGGCGGCGAGCAGCTGCGTTACTCGACGCCGCAGGAACTGCGTTCCTCGCTCGACGCGCTGGTGGCGGCGCGCTGAGGTGGTTCAGGCATCGGGCAGGCGCTCGCGGATCGCGAGCGCCTCGTCCCAGCCCGCGAAGAGAAGGTCGACCAGGCTTGGATCGAACTTGCTGCCGCGCTGTTCCAGCAGGAAGGCGCGGATGCGTTCGACCGGCCAGGGGTCCTTGTAGCAGCGTCGGCTGCCGAGCGCGTCGAACACGTCGGCCAGCATGGTGATGCGGCCCGACAGCGGAATGGCCTCGCCCGCCAGCCCGTTCGGATAGCCGCTGCCGTCCCAGTTCTCGTGGTGGCTGATCGCGATCTCGGCCGCGAGGCGCAGCAGCGGGCGCTTCGCTTCGCTCAGCATGCGATGGCCGATCTCCGCGTGCCGGCGCATGATCACGGTCTCTTCCGCCGTGTGCGGTCCTGGCTTGTTCAGCACCGCATCCGGGATGCCGATCTTGCCGATGTCGTGCAGCGGGGCGGCGAAGCGGTAGCTCTCGGCCTCGGCCTCGGGCAAGCCCACGCTGCGGGCGAGGAACTCGGCGATCTCGCCGACCCGCTTGACGTGGTTGGCGGTCTCCTGGGAGCGCGACTCGGCCGCGCCGGCGAGCAGGCAGATGGTCTCCATCTGGGCGTCGGCCAGCTCCTGGTTCAGGTGCAGGTTCTCGAACGCGATCGAGACATTGGTGCAGAACACCTCGACCAGGCGGTAGTCGAGGTCGGACAGGTCCCAGGCCTCGCCCACGTAGAGCAGGCTTTCGCTCTGGCGGCTGTCGGTGAAGTGCAGCACGTAGTGGTCGTCGCGGAACACGTGGCGCTTGCCCTCGTAGGCCTGGCGCAGCGATTCGGCCATGTGCGACGGCAGGTCCTCGTCGGCATGGTGGGCGACGAAGCGCTCGTACGGACCGGTCGCTGCGGCGACGCGGAAGTGTTCGGGCTGGCGCCGCGCCGGCTCTTCGATCTTGCAGTAGAGCGCGCCACCGCGCATGTCGAGCAGGGCGGCGAGCTGCGACAGCACGGCGGAGGCGAACTCGTGCGTGCGCTGGTGCGAGAACACGTGCGCCGAGGCCTCGACCACGCGCTCCAGGCCGCGCTTGTTGGCTTCGATGATCTGGATGTCCCGCCAGGCGCGCAGCGCGGCGAACATCGTGGTGGAAAGCTTCTGCGAGGTGAGCTCGGTCTTTTCCTTGTAGTCGTTGATGTCGTAGTTGGCGATGACCTCGTGCTCGGGCGCCTGGCCGGGCTGGCCGGTGCGCAGCACGATGCGCAGGTTGCGGTTCTGCATGTCCTCGCGAACTTCGCGCACCAGGTCGAGGCCGGCCTGTTCGTGCTCCATCACCACGTCGAGCAGCATCACCGCGATGTCGGGGTGGATGCGCAGGAGTTCCCGCGCCTGGTTGGCGGTGTAGGCCGAATAGAACTCGATCGGACGCTGCTCGAAGCGGAACGAGGTGAGCACGAGGCGGGTGACGTCGTGCACCTCGGGCTCGTCGTCGACGATCAGGACTTTCCAACCCGCTTCACGCGGACGCGCTTCCGGTGCGAACTCCATGCCAGCCCCCCAGCCGTTGACGCTCGGAGTGTACACAAGGCGGCCGACGCGGCGAGTCGATCGCGGTCACTGTCCCGGCAGCGATGGGCCAGCGGCCTTGCGGACCGGGACTGCGCGCCGGAACCTGCGCGCACTCAGTGCTGGGCGCCGTGCAGCTCGACCACGCGACCGTCGCCCGAGTTGGGCCAGGCGATGACACGGTTGCGGCCGGTGCGCTTCGCGGCGTAGAGCGCCTGGTCGGCGGCGCGCAGCAGATCCGGCACGCTCGCCTCGGGCAGTTGATGCAGACGCACAGCGCCGATGCTGATCGTCATGCGCAGGCGGTGGCCATCGGCTTCGATTCCCAGTGCCGCGAACGCCAGGCGCAGGTGCTCGGCCCGCGCGAACAGGTCGCGTGCTGCCGGGATCACGGCCAGGAACTCCTCGCCGCCCAGTCGGGCGACGGTGGCGTCCTCGCCCAGCCCCTTGGAGAGCAGGGCGGACGTCTGGCGCAGGACGGCATCGCCAGCGAGGTGGCCGTAGCGGTCGTTGACCTGCTTGAAGTCGTCGAGATCGAGGATCAGCACGCCCAGGTCCTCGTCGCTGGCACGGGCCGAGGCCAAGGCCTGTTGCAGCAGTCGCAGTCCGTGCGCGCGGTTGGGCAGCCCGGTCAGCGCGTCGCGTTCGGCCAGCTGCTTGAGCTCCCGCGCCTGTGCCGCGAGCTGGTGGTTGGCGGCGGACAGGGCCTCGCCCTGCTCGGCCAGCACGCGCGAGCGCTCCTGCAGCAGGCGGCTGCGCGCGAGCGAGGCGCGGAAGCGCACCACCAGCATGGCCGCCGCCAGCCCGGCCAGCAGCCAGAGGAGCAGGTTCAAGCGCTGGCCCGACTGGCGCTGCTGCAGCTCGAGCTGCTGGATCTGGTTGTCGCGCTCCAGCATCTCGATGCGGGCGCGTTCGCTGTTCTGGCGCAGTTGGTCGATGAGGTCGTTGACCCGCCGCGTCGCGCCCGCGCCAAGCAGGGCGTCGCGCAGGCGGTAGTGCTCGAGACGGGCGCGCAGTTCGGCCTCGGTGTCGCCGAGCGCGCGCTCCATGTCGGCGAGCAGGCCATAGGCTTTCGCCAGCCGGTGGCGGTTCTCCAGGCGCTCGTAGCGTGCGATCGCATCGAGCATGGTGCCGCGTGCGGTTGCCGCATCGCCGCGCCGCAGGGCCAGCTCGGCGCGGCGGAACTGGATGTGGGCCTGGCTGGCAGGTTGGTCCAGTGCCACGGCCTCCTCGAAGCAGGCGTCGAACAGCGCCTCGGCTTCGTCGAAGCGGCCAGCGTTCGAAGCCGCCCGCGCGAGATGGAAGCGGGCGTTGAGCACGCCGGGACGATTGCCGGCGCGCTGCATGATCGCCAGCGAGGCCTGCGCATGGCCGCGCGCTTCGTCCGGATCGCCCGGCTGCAGGTCGTTGAGCAGGCCCGCGAGGCGGCTCAGGGCGCTGGCTTCGGCGGTGGGGTCCGCATCCTCGCGCGCCGCGCTCAGGGCCTGGTACTGCAGGCTGAGCGCGCGCTCGAAGTCCTCCATCTGCTCGTAGAGCGCAGCGAGGTGGAACAGCGACACGTGCGGCCGCTCGGGCGGCACCTGGGCACGGCGCAGCTGCAGGGATTCGGTTTCGAGCGCCAGGGACTCGTAGTACTCGCCGACGCTGCGGTGCATCTGCGCGCGCATGGTCAGCGCGGTGACGAGGGCACGGGGCTGTTCGCGGCTGCGCAGCACCGGCAGGGCGGCGTCGATCAGGTGCCGCGCGTCGTCGAGCCGACCCTGGCGGCGGCGCAGCGAACCCATCGCCAGCCGGGCGCGGGCGATTTCCAGGTTGTCATCCAGTTCGGTGGCGAGCTCCAGCCAGCGCGTGGCCAGGTCCTCGACCAGGGCGGGGTCGCCGTTCTCAATGGCGGCCTGGTGCGATTGGGCGAGGGCGGCGAGGCGGTCGCGGCGGTGGTCGGTGTCGGGATGCTCCTGCGCCAGGGCCGGCGCGACGGCGAGCAGCGCGGCAAGCGCCAGCGCACGCCATGCTCGCGGCCCCTGCAGGCCGTCGCCCCCCGTTCTGGCCACGATCTTCCCCGATCGCTCCGGACCCGAAGGCAGCATGGCACGCGCTGCGCCGCCAGAACAGCCCCGAGGCGCGGTTGGATCGGACGTGGAGTCCGTGCGGGGCGCAAACGCCTGGTCACGTTCGCGTCGCATCGCCCGCCTGCGAGCACGCGGTTCGCCCTGCGCGCCGCTCTCCTACCGAGTCGATGCAGGTGGCGCCCCGCGCTGCAGGGTCGGTGGCACGGGCCAGATCGCGAGGCCGCCGAAGCCCGGATAGCTCGAACCGGCGGCGATCGAGGGCAGCGCGGTGATGGCGTAGCTGCCGTCCTGCAGCGGCGCGGGCGCGAAACCCAGCACGGCCTCGGTGCGCTGGTAGTTCACCCAGAGCTGGCCCAGCGCGTCAAAGGCAAGGCCGCCGGCGGTGTCGCCGCCAAAGAAGCCCGGTTCGACGTCGATCTGCTGCAGCGGTGCGGGCGCGCTGGCGCCGCTGGCCGCCAGCTGTGCGGCGCCGTATATCGAGATGGTTGCCTCGCCGTTGTTGCCGACCCAGAGCGCGCCGCTGGCGTCGAAGGCCAGGCCCTCGGGCCGGTTGAGTGCGTTGCGCGTCGCGCCGACTGCCGCGTTCGAGGCTACCCATTCAGCCGTGCCGCCGGGGCCCAGCCGCACCAGGGTGTCGGTGTCGTAGTTGCTTACCCAGAGCTTGCCGGCGGCGTCGAAGGCGAGGCCCGCGGGCGTGGCCATCGCGGCGGTGAAGGTCGCGACTGGCGCGGGATTGCCGCTGACCTCGATGCTGGCCAAGGTGTAGCGCAACACGGCGTGGCTGCCGAAGCCGCGGGTGACATAGAGCGAATCGCCATGCACCGCGAGGCCGATCAGCGCGCCGCCGCCGATCGGGCCGATCTCGGCCTGCGGCGCCGGATTGGCGGCGCCCAGCAGGTCGGCGCGGGCGTAGCGGCGCAGGGTCTGGCTGGCGACGCCATCGTTGCTCAGCCAGAGCCGGCCGGCGTGGTCGAAGGCCAGCGCGTTGGGGCGGATGCCCGCGCCAAGCGGCGCGGCGCGCAGGAACTGC
>JANJTY010000230.1 GCA_024710865.1 Lysobacteraceae bacterium
GCTTCACATCTTTGGTGAAGGTCTGCGCAGCGAGTTTCAGTCCCTCGACCATCGTCAGGTAGGGGAATAACTGGTCGGCCAACTCTCGCACCGTCATGCGGTTGCGAATCGCCAGCACTGCGGCTTGGATCAGCTCGCCTGCTTCCGGGGCCACCGCCTGCACGCCGATCAATCGGCCGGTGCCGGCCTCGGCGACCAGCTTGATGAAACCGCGCGTGTCGAAGTTGACGAGCGCCCGCGGCACGTTGTCGAGCGTCAGCATGCGGCTGTCGGTCTCAATGCCGTTGTGGTGAGCTTCGACTTCGCTGTAGCCGACGGTGGCGACCTGCGGATCGGTGAACACCACCGCCGGCATCGCCGTCAGGTCTAGCGCAGCATCGCCGCCGGTCATGTTGATCGCGGCGCGGGTGCCGGCCGCCGCGGCGACATAGACGAACTGCGGCTGGTCGGTGCAGTCCCCGGCCGCGTAGACGTGCGGCGCGCTGGTGCGCATGGCGCGGTCGATGACGATAGCCCCTTGCGCGTTGACTTCGACGCCCGCTGCTTCGAGGTTTAGAGCGCGGGTGTTCGGTGCGCGGCCGGTAGCGACCAACAGCCGGTCGGCCCGCAGTTCGCCGCGTTCGGTGGTGAGCACGAACTCTCCATCTGCGTAGGCGACCTGGCTGGCCTGCGTGTGATCCAGCACCTCGATGCCTTCGGCGCGGAGCACGGCCGTCAAGGCTTCGCCGATCGCCGGGTCTTCGCGAAAGAACAGTGTGCTGCGCGCAAGGATCGTGACCTGGCTGCCCAGTCGAACATAGGCCTGCGCGAGTTCGACGGCCACCACCGATGAGCCGATCACAGCCAGCCGGCGGGGGATCGTTTCGCTGACCAGCGCTTCGGTCGACGTCCAGAAAGGCGTGTCATTTAAGCCCGGGATCGGCGGAATCGCTGGACTGGCCCCGGTGGCGATGAGGCAGCAGTCGAAACTCACCTCACGCGTGCCGTCGGCAGCGGTCGCCACGGTCAACGTGCGCGGATCCTTGAACCGGGCGTCGCCCCGCAGCACGGTGATGGCCGGAGTGCTCGCCAAGATGCCTTCGTACTTGGCGTGGCGCAGTTCATCGACGCGCCCCTGCTGCTGCGCCAGCAAGCGCTCACGCAGAATCTTCGGCGAGGCGGCGGCAATGCCGCCATCGAAAGGGCTCTCGCGCCGCAGGTGAGCGACGTGGGCAGCGCGAATCATGATCTTGGACGGCACGCAGCCAACATTGACGCAAGTGCCGCCAAGGGTGCTGCGCTCGATCAGCGTCACACGCGCCCCCTGCTCGACGGCCTTCAACGCCGTCGCCATCGCCGCGCCGCCGCTGCCGATCACGGCCACGTGCAGCGCAGCCTCATCATCCTCGCGCTTTGCTTCGCCATCCAGCCGCCCTTGAGCTGTGTTCAGCAGGTCGCTGGGCTGCCCCGGCGCGTCGGCAAACTGCGCTCGGTAGCCAAGTCCGGATACCGCCGCGACCAGCGAGGTCAGGTCCGCGGCGGTACCCGCATTGGCCGCGATCTCGGCCTGGCGCTGGGGGGAGGACACGGAGGCCGAACGCACACCGGGCACCTTTTCCAACGCCTGCTTGACGTGCGCGGCGCACGACCCGCAGGTCATGCCGTCGATGTGCAGTGTGATCGCCTCGGTCATGAGCGCGCGCTCACTCCTTGAGGGTGGATGGGTAGCCGGCGTTCTCGGTGGCCTGGGTCAAGGCGGCCGGCGTAGTCTTGGCATCGTCGTAGGTCACCACCGCCTCCCTGGGCTCCCAGGTCACCTTGGCCTCGATGACGCCTTCGACCTTGGACAGCGCCATCTTGACCGTGATCGGACAGGTGGCGCAGGTCATGCTCGGTACCGACAGCGTGACGGTTTTGGTGGCGGCCGAGGCGGGAGCGCTCAGGGCAACGGCCAGAGCGAGCAGTGCGGCGAGCTTCTTCATGACGATCTCCGGTCAGTAGAACAGGGGCATGAGGTAGGGAAACACAACGGCGATCAGCACCAGAGTTGCGACGATCCAGAAGATGGCCCTATGCGTCGTCCGCACCTGGGGCACGGCGCAGGCGTCGCCCGGCGCGCAGGCGCGAGCCGTCCGGAAGATGCTGCGCCATGCGAAAAGCAACGCGATGAGCGCGCCGCCAATGAAGATCGGTCGGTACGGTTCCAGCGCGGTCAAGTTGCCGATCCAGGCACCAGAGAAGCCCAAGGTGATCAGCACCAGTGGGCCGAGGCAGCAGGTCGAGGCGAGGATCGCGGCGAGACCGCCGGCGGCCAGTGCGCCGCGGCCATTGCTGGGTTCTGCCATGGAGGATCTCCTTCCGGGACTTGGCGTGATGCGCTAACGTTACTTCCGTAGTCAAGTACGGAGTCAAGCGCGATGGTCAACGAGCCGCAAATCCTGACCATCGGGGCCTTCGCCAAGGCCGCTGGAGTCAATGTGGAGACCATCCGGTTCTATCAGCGCAAGGGGCTATTACCAGAACCGGAGCGGCCCGTCGGCAGCATCCGTCGCTACGGACCGGCGGATGTAGCGCGGGTGCGCTTCGTGAAAACCGCCCAGCGGCTGGGGTTCAACTTGGACGAAGTCGGCCAACTTCTGCAGTTGGAGGACGGCACCCACTGCAGCGAGGCCGCCGAACTGGCTGCACTCCGGCTCATCGACGTGCGCGCCAAGCTGGGGGACTTGGCGCGAATCGAAACGGTGCTGTCCCAGTTGGTCAACGAGTGCCATGCGCAACGGGGCACCGTGTCGTGTCCGCTGATCGACTCTCTGCATGGCAATCAGGTGGAACCTCTGAACTCCCTGCGCGGAGTTCGCGAACCGCCTTGCGAGTCGTGATCGTGTGGTTCGAGCGCTGCCCCAACTGGAAACCAAGCGGCACTATTACGCTGCCGCATTTGAATTATGCCCCTGGGCCTGGCGGCGCTTAACCAGCGCATAGATCGCCGGAATCACGGCGAGGGTCAGGATGGTCGATGACACCATGCCACCGACCATCGGCGCGGCGATGCGCCGCATGACCTCGGAGCCGGTGCCAGTGCTCCACATGATCGGCAGCAGGCCGGCCATGATCGCCACCACCGTCATCATCTTCGGACGCACGCGCTCGACCGCCCCCTCCATCACCGCGCTGTACAGGTCTGCCGGGCCTGGCAGCCGCCCTTCGCCGCGGCAGCGCTCCCGCACTTCGGCCCAGGCATGGTCGAGATAGATCAACATCACCACGCCGGTTTCCGCCGCGACCCCGGCCAGTGCGATGAAGCCGACGGCAACAGCCACCGACAGGTTGTAGCCCAGCCACCACATCAGCCACACGCCGCCGACCACGGCAAAGGGAACGGACACCATCACGATCAGTGACTCGGTGACCCGGCGGACGTTCAGGTACAAGAGCAGGAATATCAGCGACAGCGTCACCGGCACCACGATCTTCATCTTG
>JANJTY010000263.1 GCA_024710865.1 Lysobacteraceae bacterium
AGACCGTGCGCGTGTTCGAGGTCAGCCTCACCGGCCCGGGTGGGGGCGTGACTGGCATCGTGCGCGAACTGCAGCCCAACCTCGACTTCGTCGCCGTCGCCAACGGCGCGACCCTTGCAATCGTGCCCACCCGCCCGCTGCAGCAGCTGACCTCCTACATGGCGGTGCTCACTGACGGCATCCGCGACGCCCGCGGCAACGACGCCACGCCCGACCAGACCTACTTCCTGGCCAAGCGCACCAGCCCGCTGTGCGTGAACGGCCAGAGCACCGATCCGCTGCTGCCGGCCTCCTCGGCCTGCGCCCTCGAGCCGCTGCGCCAGCTGACCAATTCGCAGGAAGCCGCCGCCGCCGCCGCAGGCATCCCGCGCGCCGACATCGTGCTGTCCTGGGTCGCCACCACGCAGTCGATCACGCCCGTCCTGCAGGCGGTTCGCTCGCGCGTCGAGCCCGGTGCGATGCACGTGGTCAACACCGGCTTCAACCTGTCGGTGATCAACGGCCTGCCGGGCATCGCCGACATCTACGTCGGTTTCATCGACCTGCCCTACTACCTGCTGCCGCCCTCGGCCGCCAACCCGACCGGCCCGCTGAACGGCTTCTGGAAGGCCGCGCCCGGCGCCTACGTGCCGCCGTTCAACGCAGTCGGCCTGAGCCCGACCTCGACCAATGTCACCTTCGCCAACCCCTTCCCGGTCGCCAACGCGACGGTGCGTGTGCCGGTGCTGATGACGGTGCCCAATGCCAACTCGGGCCAGGTCCGTCCGGCCACCGGCTGGAAGACGGTGATCTTCCAGCACGGCATCACCGCCGCCCGCACCAGCCTGCTGCCGCTGGCCGGCACGCTGGCGGCCAACGGTTTCGTCGGCATCGCCATCGACCTGCCGCTGCATGGTGTTTCGCCGGACAACTTCCTGCACTCGGGCAATCCGGCCTTCGCCGCCCTGGGCGCCACCGAGCGCACCTTCAACGTCGACTACGTCAACAACGAGACCGGCGCGCCCGGCCCCGATGGCACCGTCGACGCCTCGGGCACCCACTTCATCAACCTCGCCTCGCTGCTGACCTCGCGCGACAACATCCGCCAGGCTGTTTCCGACCTGTTCGTGCTGGCGGCAAGCGCCCCCAACCTCGATCTGGATGGCAATGGGTCGCCGGACATCGACAGCGCCAACATCAGCTTCGTCGGCATGTCGCTCGGCGCCATCGTCGGTACCTCTTTCCTGGCGATCGAGCCGACCATCAACCACGGCGTCCTGAACGTTCCGGGCGGCGGCATCGCCCAGTTGCTCAACGGTTCGGCCACCTTCGGTCCGCGCATCCGTGCCGGCCTGGCCGCCGCCGGAATCCAGCCCGGAACCCCAGACTTCGATGCCTTCCTCGGTGCAGCCCAGATCGTGGTCGACTCGGCCGATCCCATCAATTACGGCTTCGCCTCGGCGCAGAACGCCATTCTGCTGCAGGAAGTCGTCGGCGATGGCGGCAGCAACCTGCCTGACCAGGTCGTCCCGAACGCAGTCCCGGGTGCTCCGCTGGCCGGCACCGAGCCGCTGATCCGCGTCCTCGGCCTGTCCCCGATCACCGCATCCACCGAGGCCGCCAACGGCATCCGCGGCGTGACCCGCTTCACCAACGGTACGCACAGCTCGCTGCTGGATCCGAGCGATTCCGTCGCGGTCACGGTCGAAATGCAGAGTCAGGTGGCCAGCTTCGTGCTCAGTCGCGGTACCGGCGTCTACGTCGGCGACACTTCGGTCATCCGTACCCAGTAAGCCACCGCAAAGGGAATCCAGTCATGAATACGCAGAATCGCTTCACCGGATCCCGCGCGGGCCTGCCGGTCCGCCGTGGCCTGACCCTGGCCGTGGCGAGCGCGCTGGCCTTCGGCATGGCCGGCTCGGCAAACGCGATCGAGTTTGGCAGCGGCGAGTTCCAGGGCAGCCTGGACACCACGCTCTCCTACGGTGCCTCCTGGCGCGCGGATGACCCGGCCGACGACCTCATCGGCAAGGCCCAGTTCAATCCTTTCCTTGCCGCACAGGTCAGCGCGCTGCAGGCGCAGGGGTTGTTCCTCGAGGCCCAGGCCCTGCAGCTCGCCGCCCAGGGCCGCTTCTCGACCAACCGCGACGACGGCAACCTCAAGTACGACAAGGGCGACCTGATCTCCAACGCCTTCAAGCTCACCACCGAGCTGTCGATGACCTGGCGCGACTGGGGCGCCTTCGCGCGCGGCGTGTACTTCTACGACTTCGAGAATGCCGACCGCAACGACCTCACCCGCACCGCGCGCCAGCTGGTGGGCGAGCGTGGGCGCCTGCTCGATGCCTTCATCTACAAGAACTTCAGCTTCGGCGAGACCGGCTCGGGCACGGTGCGCTTCGGCCGCCAGGTCGTCAGCTGGGGCGAGAGCACCTTCATCCAGAACGGCATCAACGTCATCAACCCGGTCGACCTCTCCGCCCTGCGCGTGGCCGGCGCCGAGCTGAAGGAAGCCTTCCTGCCGGTCGATTCGATCTGGGGTTCGATCAGCGTGACCGAGAACCTCTCGATCGAAGGCCTGTACATGTTCGAGTTCGAGGAAATCGAAGTCGACGCGGCCGGCACCTACTTCAGCTCCAACGACTTCGCCACGCCGGGCGGCACCTACGTGATGCTTGGCTTCGGCACCGTGCCGCAGCCCGTGATCAACCCGGAGCTCTACGGCTCGGTCTGCCTCAGCGGTCCGTCTGGGTTCGCCAACAGCGACACCGGACTGCCGCCGGCCCTGGTCGGCGCCGGTTGTGGTGCGTCGTTCCCGCGCGCGCCCAACCGCAACGCCAAGGACAGCGGCCAGTGGGGCCTCGCGATGCGGTACTTCGCCTCGCAGCTGAACGACACCGAGTTCGGCCTGTATTACCTGCGTTACCACAGTCGCCTGCCTCTGCTGTCGGGCATCAGCGTCACCAGCCCGAACCTCTCCACCGGTCGCTTCTTCGTCGAGTTCCCGGAGGACATCGAGCTCTACGGCCTGAGTTGGAACACCAGCCTGCCGGCCGGCGTGGCCTGGCAGGGCGAGATCAGCTACCGCCCCAACATGCCGCTGCAGTATGACGACGTCGAGCTCCTCTTCGCCGGCCTGTCGCCGCTGAACGCGATCATCCCGCAGCCCTACCTGCGCTTCCAGAGCCAGCTCGGCAGCTTCGGCCCCGGCCAGGAGATACGCGGCTGGGACCGTTTCGAGGTGTCGCAGCTGCAGTCCACCTTCACCAAGCTGTTCGGACCGGGCAACTGGCTCGGTGCCTCTCAGATCGCCCTGGTCGGCGAGATCGGCGGCACCAAGGTGTGGGATCTGCCGGACCCCTCCGAGTTGCGCATGGAGGGCGAGGGCACGGATACCGGCGGCGGCAACGCGATCGACACGGGCAACGGACGCAACCCCTGGACATTCCCGGGCGGCTTCCCGACGTCGTTCAGCTGGGGCTACCGCACCGCGATCCGTGCCGACTACAACAGTGCGTTCGGCAAGCCGATCAACATCTCGCCGCGCATCGCCTTCAACCACGACGTCAACGGCATCACGCCAGGACCTGGCGGCAACTTCCTCGAGGGTCGCAAGTCCTTCACCCTCGGCGCCGAGGCCCTGTACCTGAACAAGTGGGCCTTCGACGTCAGCTACACCATCTTCACGGGCGGCAAGCCGTTCAACCAGATCCACGACCGCGACTTCTATTCGTTCAACGTCAAGTACTCGTTCTGACCCGTCCGGGAGGGCAAACGCAATGCGCATCCATGGAAACACCCTGCTGGCGGCTGCCCTCGGGCTGCTGCTGGGCTCCGGCCAGTCGCTGGCCGCGGTCAGCGCTGACCAGGCCGCGCGCCTGGGCCGCGATCTGACCCCGATCGGTGCCGAGAAGGCCGGCAACGCAGATGGCACGATCCCGGCCTGGAACGGCGGCATCACCACGCCGCCCGCCGGCTACAAGGTCGGCGACCACCACCCCGACCCCTTCGCCAGTGACCGTCCGCTGTTCCAGATCACGCCGGCCAACTACCAGCAGCACGCCGACAAGCTCAGCGTCGGCCAGCAGGCGATGTTCGCCAAGTACCCGAGCTTCCGGATGGACATCTATCCGACCCGGCGCTCGGCCTCGTTCCCGCAGCGTACCTACGAGTACACCCAGCGCAACGCCACCACCGCCAAGCTGATCGGTGAGGGGGACGGCGTCACCGACGCGGCCGAGGGCATCCCGTTCCCGATCCCGCAGAACGGTGCGGAAGTGATCTGGAACCACAAGATGAAGTTCAAGGGCATCTCGGCGTGGCGCTGGGCCAACCAGGCCGCGCCGACTGCCTCGGGCCAGTACACCATGATCCGCATACGCGAGGAGCTGCTCGGCCTGTATTACAAGCCGGGCAACACGATCGCCGACATCAACAACATCCTGATCTACTTCTATCAGGTGGTGGAGAGCCCGGCCCGCCTCGCCGGCCAGGTGCTGCTGGTGCACGAAACCCTGAACCAGGTCGAACAGGACCGCCAGGCCTGGGTCTACAACCCCGGCCAGCGCCGCGTTCGCCGCGCTCCCAACGTCGCCTACGACAACCCGGGCACCGCGTCCGACGGCCTGCGCACCAATGACATGACCGACAGGATCAACGGCGCGATGGACCGCTTCGACTGGAAGCTGGTGGTTTTTATGTTGATGCTAGTTCCGTTATCTTCATTCCTTTATAACAGCGTTAAGTACAAGTTGTTCTTCCTTTCTCGGCGTGCGCAGCTCACCGAAGTTCTCATTCGAGAAGAGCGGCACCGCGTGTG
>JANJTY010000283.1 GCA_024710865.1 Lysobacteraceae bacterium
CCACCAGGCGCGCTTCGAGCGCGGCGGTGTCGGGGCCGAACTCGACCAGCAGGAAGTTGGTGGCGGAGGGATAAACCCGCCGGCCGCGCGCGCGAAGTTCCGCCGTGAGCGAATCGCGCTGCGCCGCGGTCGAAGCGCGCACCTGCGCCACGTGCGGCTCGTCGCCCAGCGCCGCCTCGGCCGCGGCCCGGGCCGCGGCGTTGTCGTTGAAGCTCTCGCGCAGGCGGTCGAGCAGGCCGACGATCGAAGGCTGCGCCAGCACGTAGCCCACGCGCAGGCCGGCCAGGCCGTGGATCTTCGAGAAGGTGCGCGCCAGCACCAGGTTGGGATGCCGTCCAAGCAGGGCGCGGCTGCGCGCCGCGAGCGCGGGCTCGCGGTATTCGATGTAGGCCTCGTCCAGCACCACGACCACCTCGCGCGGGATGCGCGCAAGGAAGGCCTCCAGCGCCGCGGGCTCGAACCAGGTGCCGACCGGATTGCTGGGATTGCAGAGGTAGCAGAGGCGCACGTTCGGCGTGCAGGCCGCGGCCAGCGAGTCGAGGTCGTGGCCGAGCGGCATGTCGGCATCGGGCGGGAGGGAGGGCGCCAGGACCAGCGGCGCGCCCACCGTCCTGGCCGCCAGCGCGTAGACCGCGAAGCCGTGCTGCGAGGCCAGCACCGCGGCCTCGGGACCGGCGAAGAGCTGGGCGAACTGCATCAGCAGCTCGTGCGAGCCATTGCCCAGGCCGATGCCCGCCGTCGGCCAGTCCAGCCGCTGCGACAGCGCGCGCTTGAGGCCGGCCCCGAGCGGATCGGGATAGCGGTGCGCCAGCACCAGCGCCTCGCGCGCCGCCTCCAGCGCGCGCGGGCTGCAGCCCTGCGGATTCTCGTTCGAGCCCAGCTCGACCAGCGCCGCGCCGAAACGCTGGCGCAGGGCGACCACGTCGTGGCCGGGATCGTAGGCGCGCAGGCCGCGGATGCCGGGCTGTGCGAGGGCTTCGAAATCGGGCGAGTCGAGGCTGGCGGGGCTCATTCGGGGTGGTTGGCTTGGCAGAAGAATTCAAGAGCACTCGTCGCGGAGACGCAGAGAATCCGCTTCCCGCACCGTGCGCCCGCCCTACAACACCGCCACCGGATAGGAACCCAGGATGGTGACGCGCGAGGCGAACTGCTCGACCTCCTTCAGGGCCTGGCGCACGCCGGGGTCGTCGACGTGGCCGTTGAAGTCGATGAAGAAGGCGTACTGCCACTTGCCGGTGTGGGCCGGGCGCGACTCGATCCGGTTCATCGAAAGGCCCTGCTCGGCGAGCGGGCGCAGCACGTTGAACAGGGCACCCGGCTGGTCCTTGACGAACACCAGCAGCGAGGTGCGGTCGTGCCCGGACGGTGGGAACAGCTCGCGTCCCAGCACCAGGAAGCGCGTGGTGTTGTCGGGCCGGTCCTCGATCGGACCGGCCACGATCTTGAGGCCGTAGACATGCGCCGCGCTCTCGCCCGCGATGGCTGCCGCGTCGTCGGCACTGCGCGCGCGCTTGGCCGCCTCGGCATTGCTCGGCAAGGCGATCTTCTCGGTCTGGGGCAGGTTCTGGCGCAGCCAGGTCTTGCACTGGGCGAGCGACTGCGCATGGCCGTAGACGCGCGCGATGTCTTCCAACCGACCCGTGCGCGAGAGCAGGTGCTGGTGCACGCGCAGCTCGACCTCGCCGCAGATCTTCAGGTTGGAGGTGAGGAACATGTCGAGGGTGGACTGGATCGTGCCCTGCCCCGAGTTCTCCACCGGCACCACGCCGAAGTCGGCGTTGCGGCGCTCGACTTCCTCGAACACCTCCTCGATGCTCTCCATCGGCATGCCCATCGCCGAGTGGCCGAAGTGCTTGTGCACGGCCTGCTCGGAGAAGGTGCCCTGCGGTCCCAGGTAGCCGATCTTGAGCGGCTCCTGCTGGGCCAGGCAGGCCGACATGATCTCGCGGAACAGGCGCACCAGGACTTCATCGGTGAGCGGGCCCGGATTGCGGTCGACCACCATGCGCAGGACCTGGGCCTCGCGCTCCGGACGGTAGTAGTCGACCGCGGCCTTGAGCGGTCCCTTGGCCTTGCCGACCTGCTGCGCCCAGCGCGCGCGCTCGCCGATCAGGGCCTGGATCTCGCGGTCGATGGCGTCGATGCGGCCGCGCACCTCGCCGAGGTCGGGGCGCGGCTCGGCCGGCTTCGCCGGCTTGCGCGCGGGCGCCTTGCGCGGCGCGGCGTCGGCCGGCTTCGATCCCTTGCCGCTGCCCCGACGCGCGGCCATCAAACCACCCGCAGCGACAGGATGCCGTCGATCGCGGCGATCTGCGCCACGACGCTTTCCGGCACCTCGGAATCGACGTCGACCAGGTTGTAGGCCAGGTCGCCGCGCGAGGCGTTGTGCATCTGGTGGATGTTGATGCCGGCCTCGCCCAGCACGTGCGAGAGGCGGCCGATCATGTTCGGGCGGTTGGAGTTGGCGATGCAGAGCCGCACCGTGCCCTCGCGCGGCATGCGCGTGGTGGGGAAGTTCACCGAGTTGACCACGTTGCCGTTCTCGAGGAAGTCGCGCAGCTGGTCGGCCACCATCACCGCGCAGTTCTCCTCGGCCTCGGCGGTGGACGCGCCCAGGTGCGGGAATGCGATGACGCGGGGATTGCCGATGAACTCGGGACTGGGGAAATCGCTGACGTAGCGGCCGATGGCACCGGAGGCCAGGCCTTCGCGCAGCGCGTCCTGCGCCACGATCGCGCCGCGCGCGAAGTTGAGCAGCACCACGCCCGGGCGTGCCACGCCCAGCGCATTCAGGCCAAACAGGCCGCGCGTGGCGTCGTTCAGCGGCACGTGGAAGCTGATGAAATCGGAAGCGGCGAACAGCTCGTTCAGGCTGCCGGCCTTGATCACGTCGGAGGACAGCTGCCAGGCGCCCTCGACCGTCATGTGCGGGTCGAAGCCGTAGACGCGCATGCCGAGCGCGCGCGCCGCATTGGCCACGCGCACGCCGATGGCGCCGAGGCCGACCACGCCGAGGGTGCGGCCGGCCAGCTCGAAGCCGGCGAAGCGCTTCTTCTCGGCCTCCATCGCCTTCTCCGGATCGGGATGCTCCTTCAGCGTGGTGACGAAGGCGAGCGCCTCGCCGATGTTGCGTGCCGCCAGCAGCATGCCGGCGATGACCAGCTCCTTGACCGCGTTGGCGTTGGCGCCAGGCGCGTTGAACACCGGCACGCCGCGCGCGGACAGGCGCTCGACCGGGATGTTGTTGGTGCCGGCGCCGGCGCGGCCGACCGCGCGCACGCTGGCCGGGATCTCCAGCGCGTGCATGTCGGCTGAACGCAGCAGGATCGCATCCGGCGAAGCGATGTCGCTGGCGACGCGGTAGCGGTCGGCGGGCAGGCGGTCGAGGCCGTTGCGGGAAATGTTGTTGAGGGTCTGGATGGTGAACATGCGGACTCGGAATGGAGTGGACGACCCTCCCCGGGGTCGATGGCCGTCTGCGCGGCCTCTGTTCGTCGCGGCGCTGGGCCCTCAGCCCTTGCGGCGGGCGAAGTCGGCCATGAAGTCGACCAGCGCGCGCACGCCCTCGATCGGCATGGCGTTGTAGATCGAGGCGCGCATGCCGCCAACGGCGCGGTGACCCTTGAGCGCGAGCAGCCCGGCGGCCTCCGATTCGACCAGGAAGGCCTTGTCCAGCCCGGCATCCTGCTGGGTTAAGGGCACTTTCACCCAGGCGCGCGCGCCGCCCTCGACCGGGTTGCGGTAGAAGCCGCCCGAGCCGTCGATCGAGGCATAGAGCAGCTCGGCCTTGGCGCGGTTGCGCTCGGCCATCGCGGCCAGGCCGCCCTGCTGCGCGATCCATTTGAACACCAGACCGGAGAGGTACCAGGCGAAGGTCGGCGGCGTGTTCAGCATCGAGCCCTCCTTCGCCTGCGCCGCATAGCTGAAGATCTTGGCCATCGGCCGCGGCGCGCGCTCGAGCAGGTCCTCGCGCACGATCACGATCACGAGCCCTGCCGGGCCGATGTTCTTCTGCGCGCCGGCATAGATCAGGCCGAAGCGGTCGACATCGAGCGGACGCGACAGGATGGTGGACGAGAAATCGGCCACCAGCGGCACGTTGCCAACGTCCGGCACCTGATGGAACTCGACGCCGTGGATGGTTTCGTTCGGCGTGTAGTGCACATAGGCCGCGCCCGGCGTCAGCGACCACTCGGGACGCGCCGGAATGCGGGTGAAGTTGCCGACCTCGGCGCTGGCCGCGATGCGCACCTGGGCATAGGGCTTGGCTTCGGACGCGGCCTTCTGGCCCCAGGCGCCGGTGAGGACGTAGTCCACCACGTCGTCCTGGCCCGCCAGGTTCATCGGGATCTGGGCGAACTGCTGCGTTGCACCACCCTGCAGGAACAGGATCCGGTGCGACTCCGGCACCGCCAGCAGCGCCCGAAGGTCGCGCTCGGCCTCCTCCGCGCACTCGACGAAGGCCTTGCCGCGGTGACTGACCTCCATCACCGAGGCGCGCTCGTCGCGCCACTCCAGCAGTTCGTCGCGGGCCTGCTGCAGGACCGCCTCGGGCAGCGCGGCAGGGCCGGCGCTGAAGTTGAATGCGCGTGACATCGAAGGCTCCAGGAAACGCTCGCTCGACACTAGCATGCGGCAGTGCACAACGAAAGCGGGCGCAGGCGCGAACCCTGCTAGCGTGGGGCAGGCTCGACGGGCAGGACCGGCGCGGCGTCGAGGGCGATGGATCCCGGCAGCGCGCGCGCGTGGCCGGTCGCCAGCAGCCGCTCGAACCCCTCGGCCGGCAGCGCGGGCGAGTACAGGAAACCCTGCCCTTGGCTGCAACCGAGGTCGCGCAGGGCCTGGGCCTGGGCTTCGGTCTCGACCCCTTCCGCGGTCAGCGCCAGGCCCAGATCGTCGGCGAAGCCGATGATCGTGCGCACGATGGCTCGGTGGCGGGCGTTGGTCTCCATGTCGCGGATGAAGCTGCGGTCGATCTTGAGCGCATCGAAGGGTGAGGCGGCGAACGAATCGAGCGAGGAATAGCCGGTGCCGAAATCGTCCACCACCAGGCCCACGCCCAGCGTCTTGAGCCGCTCCAGCACCTGCTGGGCATGGCCGCGGCCGCTGCGGAACACGGTCTCGGTGACCTCGAGCGCGATCCGGGCCGGCGCCACGCCGCTGTCGTCCAGCAGCCGGCGCAGGTGCTCATCCAGACCGGCGCGGGCGAACTGACGCTCGTCCAGGTTGAGGTTGAGCTGCAGCGCGCCGAGCTGCGGATAGCGTCGCGCCCACTCGGCCAGCTGGCGGCAGGCGTGGCCGAAGGCCCACCAGTCCAGCCGCGGCACCAGGCCGATCTCTTCCGCCACCGGCAGGAAGCGCGCCGGGCCGATCAGGCCGAACTCCGGATGCTGCCAGCGCATCAGCGCCTCGCAGCCCAGGATGCGGCCGCTGGCCAGGTCCACGATCGGCTGGTAGTGCACGCGGAACTCGCCGCGCTCGATGCCGAGGCGCAGGTCGGTCTCGATCCGGAAACGCTCGCGCGCGGCGCGGTGCATGGCCTCGTCGAAGATGGTGAAGTCGGCCTTGCCGCTGGCCTTGGCGCGGTACATCGCGGTATCCGCATCGCGCATGACCTGGTCCGGCGCGACGTACTCCGGCCGGCCCAGCACGATGCCGACGCTGGCGCCGGAGAACACTTCGTGCTCGCCGATGTCGAAGGCCGCGCCGAACAGGCCCAGCACTTCCTCCGCCATCGCCACCGCGCCAGCCTCGTCGCAGGCGCCGCTGGGCAGGATGGTGAACTCGTCGCCGCCATAGCGCGCCACCAGGGCGCGCTCGGCGAGGCGCTCGGCGAGCTGGTGCGCGATGCTGACCAGCAGGCGGTCACCGGCGGCGTGGCCCAGGCTGTCGTTGACCAGCTTGAATCCGTCCAGGTCGAGAAACAGCACGGCATAGCGGAAATCGCGCGTCTGGCGCGCGCGCTGCAGGACCTCGCTCAGCTGCTGCTGGAACTGGAGACGGTTGGAAAGCCCGGTCAGCGAATCGTGGGTGGCATTGAACTTCAGGCGCTGCTCGACCTGGCGATGGCGGGTGATGTCGCGCACCGTGCCGGTCATGTGCGGCACGCCGTCCAGCTCCACCGGGCCGATGCTGACCGTGACCCAGACCCGGCTGCCGTCGCGGTGCAGATAGCAGCTTTCGTAGTCGCTCGGCACCGACCCGCCGCGCTCCAGGGCGTCAAGCCGCTCGGCCGCCTGCGGCAGGAACTCGGGCGCGACCAGGCGCCGGAACGGCAGCGCACACAGCTCGGCCTCGCTGTAGCCGAGCATCGCGGCGAAGGTGCGGTTGACGTAGGTGTAGCGGTCGCCGCGCAGGATGAAGACGCCGACCTGGCTGTGGTCCACCAGGGTGCGGTACTTGGCCTCGGACTGGCGCAGTGCGACCTCGGCGGCATGGCGCTCGGTGATGTCCTGCATCGAGCCATCGAAGAAGGCCGGCAGGCCATCGCCATCGCGCTCCATGCGCGCGTTGAGTTCGACCCAGAGCTCGCGGCCGTCGCGACGGCGGATGCGCATCGGATAGTTCTGCACGCGCCCGGTGCGCAAGGCCTCGTCGACCAGGCGCGGACGTTCGCCGGGATCGGCGTAGAGGTCGAGCATGTGCGGCGCCGCGCCCATCAGTTCCGCGGCATCGTCGTAGCCCAGCATCTGCGCCAGGCGCTCGTTCAGCGCCGTGATCCGGCCATCGAAGTTGGACTGGAACAGCCCCACCGGCGAGTTGTCGAAGAGCTCGCGGTACTTGCGCTCGGCCTCGCGCAGCTGGCGCAGCTGCTCGCGTTCGGCGGTCACGTCGCGCATCACGCCGGTGGAGGCGATGTCGCCTTCGTAGTCGACCGCGTCGGCCAGCACCTCGAACAGACGCCGCTGGCCGTTCTTGCGGCGCAGGTGGATCTCGTACTGCTGCAGCTGGCGCGAGCCCGATTCGCGCTCGCTGCGGCGCGCCAGCTGCGCCGGCAGGTCGGCCGGATCGACCAGGCCAAGGTACTCCATGCCGGCGAGTTCCTCGACGCCGTAACCCAGCATGTCCGCCAGCGCGCGATTGGCAAAACGGATGCGACCGCGCTGGATCAGGAATACGCCGTCGCGGCAGTTGTCCACCAGCGCCTTGTACAGCGCCTCGGATTGGCGCACGGCCGCTTCCGCCGCCAGGCGTTCGGTGATGTCAACCGCCGAGCCCTCGAAGAACATGACGCGCCCCTGCGCGTCGCGCACGGCGCGGGCGTTCTCCAGGATCCAGATCGCGCTGCCCTCGCGCCGCCGCACCTGGCTTCGCACGTCGACCACTCGGCCTGCGTCCAGCAGCTGGCGGCGCAGTCCCGCGCCGTGCGCGGGATCGACGTACAGGGCGAGGTTGTCCTCGCGCGTCTCGCGCAGCATTTCGGCCGGATCGGCATAGCCGAAGATGCGCGCCATGGCGGGGTTCACGTCGATGAAGCCGCCCCCCGGCAGGCTGCGGTAGATGCCTTCGGCGGCGGCCAGGAACAGGGCGCGGTAGCTGCCGGGATCGGTGCGCCCGCCCGGCGCCTGACCGGCCTCGGGCTGGACTTCGCGCACCAGCGCCAGCACCGCGACCTGGCCCTCCGACTCGAACAGCTCGCAGTCGAGCAGGCCGGTCCAGATGCTGCCGTCCCGGCAGCGGAACGGGATGGTCAGGGCGCGGACCTTGCCCTCGCTGCGGATGCGGCCCCAGATCTTGGCGCGGACGTCCTGCTCAGGCCAGAGGTCGATATCGATCGGACGCTTGCCGAGCACGTCCCCGGCGCGGTAGCCGGTGCGCGCCTCGAAGGCGGGATTGATCCCGAGGAACCGACTGTCGTCCGCCCGCAGCACCGCCACCAGGGTGTCGGAATGGCGAAACGACTCGGCGATGGTCATGCGGGCCCCTGGGATCAGGACGCAGCCGTCAGCGGCGCGCATCCATGTCCCGGGCAGTATACGGCGACTGCCGGACCCTACAGCAGGAGCGCCGCGAAACCGAGGCCGATCAATGCGGC
Source organism: Lysobacteraceae bacterium (assembly GCA_024710865.1). Taxonomy (GTDB): domain Bacteria; phylum Pseudomonadota; class Gammaproteobacteria; order Xanthomonadales; family Xanthomonadaceae; genus JANJTY01. The sequence goes on from JANJTY010000283.1 coordinate 8,036, forward strand.
TGCGCCGACCAGCCACCAGAGGGTGGAACCCGAACTGGCGCCGACCGACGCATCGCGCGCGGGATCGGCGGCGGCAGCC
>JANJTY010000292.1 GCA_024710865.1 Lysobacteraceae bacterium
GCGCAGAAAGTGCGTTCGGAAACCGGCATCGGGGCGGAAGGCGCTTCCGGCCACTAAGATCCGCGACGCCGCCGGCCTTCGGGCCGGTGGCCGGGCGAATGATTCGGGGCAGCCACGGCTGCCCCATCTTTTTTGCGTAATGGCGATATCTCAGCGTCGTGGTGAAATATGTTTGACACCTCGCCAAGAGCCGCTATAATGCGCGCTTCACCGGCCAGGTAGCTCAGTTGGTAGAGCAGCGGATTGAAAATCCGCGTGTCGGCGGTTCGATTCCGTCCCTGGCCACCAAGGAATACCAAGCACTTAGCCCAGCCATCGCGCTGGGCTAAGTGCTTTTGGGCGTCCGGCATTTATTGACGCGTCGGGCATGTCGTCACTTCATGCGGAGGACCCGACTCCCGTGGCGCACCACGACCCGGGGTGTTCTGATCCGGCCGGCTGAACGCAGCGCAGTCGAGGGCGTGTTTTCCGCGCTCCCTCGACCGGCCGCCTCACCGCGAATCTGTGAGCCGCTGAACCAGATGAGATACCGTGTCCTGCAGGGACGCTTGCCTGGTATCGACGACCAGGTTCGGATGTTCCGGGGGCTCGTACGGGCTGTTGATGCCGGTCATGTTGGGTAGCTGCCCGCTGCGCGCCTTCTTGTAGAGCCCTTTCGGATCGCGCTGTTCGCACAGTTCCAGCGGCGTATCGACAAACACCTCGATGAAGTGATCCTGCCCGATGAGTTCGCGCGCCATCTCTCGTTCGGCGCGGAAGGGGCTGATGAAGGCGGTCATCACGATCAGGCCTGCATCCATCATCAGCCTGGCGACCTCCGCGACGCGGCGGATGTTCTCCACGCGGTCGGCATCGGTAAAGCCGAGGTCCTTGTTGAGCCCCTGCCGGACATTGTCGCCGTCCAGAATGTAGGTGCGCCTGCCCTGGGCGTGGAGCTCCTTTTCCAGCGCGTTGGCAATGGTGGATTTGCCCGAGCCGGACAGGCCGGTAAACCAGATGACTTTGCCCTGGTGGCCGTTGAGCCGTTCGCGGTCCTCGCGGCTGATGCTCAGTGCCTGATGGTGCACGTTCTGCGCACGGCGCAGGTTGTGGCGGATCATGCCTGTCGCCACCGTCGCGTGGGTGAACTTGTCCACGAGGATGAAGCCGCCGAGCGTGTGCGACTGCTCGTAGGTGTCGAACACCAGCGGCTTGCTCAGGGCGAGGTTGACCACGGCAATGTCGTTCAGCCCGAGCTTCCGGCAGGACTCGTGCGCCTGGGTGTTGACGTCCACGCGATACTTCAGCGCCGTGATGCTGGCGGTTGCCCATTGGTTGGCGAGCTTTAGCTCGTAGGCACGGCCGACGAGGCCGGCGTCGTTCTGCATCCAGACCAGGGTTGCCTCGAACTGGTCGGTCATCTCCAGCGGCTGATCGGCACGCGCCAGCACGTCCCCTCTGGAGCTGTCGACTTCGCGATCCAGTACCAGGGTGACGGCATCGCCGGCGTCCGCGGCGGGCAGGTCGCCGTCCGCAGTCACGATGCGCGCCACGCGGGCGACCTGGCCGGATGCCGTGACCCGCACTTCGTCGCCCACGGCGAGCTCGCCCGAGGCCAGGGTGCCGCTGAAGCCGCGGAAGTCGGCATGCGGCCGGTTGACCCACTGAACGGGGAAGGCGGTCTTGGCATGCGGGGGACGTTCGATCTCGATCGTCTCGAGGCACGCCATGAGGGTCGGACCCTGGTACCAGGGCGTCTGCGCCGACCGCGCGGTGATGTTGTCGCCCTTGAGGGCCGACACCGGGATGGCGGTGACGCTGTCGAACCCCAGCGTCGCGGCCATGTCCTTGAACGAGGCCTGGATTGCGTCGAAAACCTGCCGATCGTACGCCACCAGATCCATCTTGTTGATGGCCAGGATGACGTGCCGGATGCCGACCAGCGAGACAAGATAGGCATGCCGGCGGGTTTGGGTCAGCACGCCTTGTCGCGCGTCGACGAGGAGCACGGCGACGTCGGTGGTGGAGGCGCCGGTGACCATGTTGCGCGTGTACTGCTCGTGGCCCGGGGTGTCGGCGACGATGAACTTGCGGCGCGGCGTGGAAAAGAAGCGGTAGGCGACGTCGATCGTGATGCCTTGCTCGCGTTCGGCGGCAAGGCCGTCGACCAGCAGGGCCAGGTCGATCTGGTCACCCTGGGTGCCGTGGCGTTTCGAATCCGCCGTCAGTGCCGCCAGCTGGTCATCGAAGATCTGTTGCGATTCCCACAGCAGGCGGCCGATCAGCGTGCTCTTGCCGTCATCCACGCTGCCGCAGGTGATGAAGCGCAGCATGTCCTGATGGGCTTGGCGGGCCAGCCACTCGGCAACGGTCAGCGCTTCCTGCGGGGCTTGGGCGGTCTCGCCCGATTTCTTGAGGCGTGCCATCAGAAATAGCCCTCCTGCTTCTTCTTTTCCATGGAGCCGGCGCTGTCGGTGTCGATCCTGCGGCCCTCGCGTTCCGACTGGCGGGCGTTGATGACTTCCAGCAGGATGTCTTCCAGCGTTTCGGCTTCGGACTCGACTGCCCCGGTCAGCGGGTAGCAGCCGAGGGTGCGGAAGCGCACCTTGCGGATCTGGATCTCTTCGCCGGGCAGCAGCCGGCAGCGCTCGTCATCGACCATCATGATCATCCCGGGCCGCTGCACCACGGGCCGTGGCCGGGCGAAGTACAGGGGCACGACCGGGATGTTCTCCTGATAGATGTACTGCCAGATGTCGAGTTCGGTCCAGTTCGACAGGGGAAACACGCGGATGCTTTCGCCCGGGTTCTTGCGCGTGTTGTAGAGATTCCAGAGCTCGGGGCGCTGGTTCTTCGGCTCCCAGCGGTGGGTGGCGGTGCGAAACGAGAATACCCGCTCCTTGGCGCGCGATTTCTCTTCGTCGCGGCGGGCCCCGCCGAAGACCACGTCGAACTGGTAGTGGTCCAGCGCCTGCTTCAGCCCCTCGGTCTTCGTGATGTCGGTGTGCAGGGCGGAGCCGTGGTCGAAGGGG
>JANJTY010000305.1 GCA_024710865.1 Lysobacteraceae bacterium
GGTACAGCAGGTCCTTGCGGAAGCGCCCGGCCGCGTCCACGGCGCCGAGGTCGGCGGTGGTGGCGGGGATCAGCCGCACGTTGGCCGTGAGCGTGCGCGAGGAGCCGACCCGTTCGAACTCGCCGTCCTCCAGCACGCGCAGCAGCTTGGGCTGCTGGGCGACGGGGATGTTGGCGATCTCGTCGAGGAAGAGCGAGCCGCCGTCGGCCAGCTCGAAGCGGCCGATGCGGTCGGACTTGGCGTCGGTGAAGGCGCCCTTGACGTGACCGAACATCTCGGCCTCGAACACGGTCTCGGCGATGCCGCCCATGTTGACCTTGATCAGCGGCTGGGCGGCGCGGCGCGAACGGGCGTGGATCTGGCGCGCGATCACGCCCTTGCCGGTGCCGTTCTCGCCCAGCACCAGCACATTGGCATCGGACGGCGCGACGCGCTCGATCATGTCCAGCACCGGGCGCATCGCACGCGAAGCGGCGATGAAGCCTTCCTCGCGCTGGCGCAGCAGCTGGTTCTCGGCGTCCAGGCGCTGCTCGCGGCGGCGGCTCTGGGCCAGGCGCACCTGGGCCGCGATCACGCTGGCCAGGCGGCGGTTGTCCCAGGGCTTCTCGATGAAGTCGGCCGCACCCTGGCGCATCGCGCGCACGGCGAGGTCGATCGTGCCCCAGGCCGTCATCACCACCACCGGCAGCTCGGGGTCGCGCTTGCCGAGTTCGGCCAGCAGTTCCAGGCCTTCCTCGCCGGAGGTGGTGTCGCGGGTGTAGTTGAGGTCGATCAGGGCGGCGTCGAAATGCTCCTTCGAGACCTTGTCGATCGCCGCGGCCGGGCCGTCGACGCAGGCGCAGGCGTAGCCTTCGGACTTGAGCAGCAGGCGCAGGGCCTGCAGCACGTCGGGCTGGTCGTCGGCGACTAGGATGCGGGGTTGGGTCATTTGGTCGTGTCGCTCCAGGGGTTCAGCACCTCGACGCCGAGCGACGCGAAGTCCTTGGTGTTGCGGGTGACGATGCGGAGGCCGTGCACCAGCGCGGTCGCCGCCAGCAGCGAATCGACCAGCACCAGCGGCCGCCCGACGCGCATGGCAGCGCCGCGCAGCCTGCCCCAGCGCTCGGCCACGCGCAGGTCAACGTCGAGGATGCGCCCGTCGAACCCCGGCAGCAGTTCCTCGTTGAGCCAGGCATCGAAACGGCGCGCCTTCGCGGCATCGGCCTGGTGTGCGACGCCCTGCACGATCTCGGCCACGCTGATCACGCTGAGGAAGGTCTCGCTGCGGTCGACGCGGTCCATCCAGCGCAGCACCGAGGTCGAGGGCTTGCGCGTCAGCGGCTCGGAAATCGTGCAGGTGTCGAGCAGGAAGGCCATGCTCAGAACTCGAACGGACGGTCGACATCGCCCGAGCGATCGATCACCAGGTCGATCTTCGGCGCCTTCGCGAACAGGGCGCTGAGCGGCAGCTGCGCCGATTTCAGCCGCCGGTATTCCTCGACCGAAAGCACCACCGCCGCGTCCTGCCCGCGCACGGTGATGAACTGCGGCGACCCTTCCTTCGCCGCCTTCACCACCTCGCTGAGCTTGTTCTTGGCCTCCTGAAGCTGCCACGCCATGACGGCTCTCCTGGCTAGACTGTCTAGATTGATTCTAGCTCAGGCCGCGGTCTTCAGCCAGCCGTCGAACAGCTCGAATCGGCGGTTGCCGCGCGCGGCGTAGTCGGGGTTGTGGGTGACCTGGACGATGGTGGTGCCGGCGCGATTCAGCTCGGCCAGCAGGTCCATGATCATCTCGCCCTGGCTGGAATGCAGGGCGCCGGTGGGCTCGTCGCAGAGCAGCAGGCGCGGGCGGCCGATCACCGCGCGCGCCACCGCCACCATCTGCTGCTGGCCGCCGGAAAGCTGGCGCGGATACAGGTCCTTCTTCGCCACGATGCTGAAGCGGTCGAGGATGTCGGCCACGCGCGAGCGGCGCTCGCTGGACGGCACATCGCGGTAGGACAGCGGCAGGTCCAGGTTCTCGGCCACGGTGAGGTCGTCGAGCAGGTGGTAGTGCTGGAACACGAAGCCGACATGGTCGCGCGCGAAGCTCTTGCGCTCCCGCTCCTTCATCGCGTGGACGGCCTGGCCCGCGAAGCGGTACTCGCCCTGCCAGTCCGAGTCGAGCAGTCCGAGCACCGAGAGCAGGCTGGACTTGCCCGAACCCGACGGCCCCATGACGCTGAGGAAATCGCCCTCGGCGACCTCCAGGTTGACGTTGCGCAGCACCCACTGGCGCCCGGCGGGCAGCGGGAAGGACTTCTCCACGTTCTTCAGCTCGATCATCGAATCATCCTCAGGTAAACGCGAAATCATTGCTCCTGCCCCAGTTCCTAGCCCGGATCAACGCGCAGCGCGCATCCGGGACCTGACGGGCGGCAGTGCGGGATCACTCCTGCCGCAGCACCTCGGCCGGCGCCACCCGCGCCGCGCGCCGCGCCGGCAGCCAGGCCGCCAGCAGCACGGCAATCAGCAGCGCGGCCAACACCGCGGCCAGGCTGGCCGGATCGAAGCTCGATACGCCGTACAGGCGCGAGGCCAGCAGCCGCCCGACCAGCACGGCGCCGCCGAGCCCGAGCAGCAGACCCGGCCAGAGCCCGCGCAGCGAACCGCCCAGCACCTCGCGCACCAGGCGCCGCGGGGTGGATCCGAGCGCCAGCTTGAGGCCGAACTCGGCGCGGCGGCTGCCGACCGCGAACTGCAGCAGGGCGAACAGGCCGGTGCAGCACAGCAGCACGCAGGCCAGCGCGAAGCCGCCCAGCAGCCAGAGCAGCGGCAGGCGCGGCGCGAGGGAAAGTTCGATCCACTCCGACATCTGCAGCGCGCGCACCAGGCGCAGGCCCTGCGCACTCGCCAGTTCCTCCAGTCGCTCGGCCAGCGCCGGCGCGGCGGTATCGGTCTCCAGCAGGGCGAAGCGGCCCAGGCGCGCACTGTCGCCCGGCCGCGCCAGCACGCGGTAGACCGTGCCCAGCTCGACCTGCTCGTCCGGCCCGTCGTGCTTGACCGTGCGCACCACGCCAATGACCTCGGCGGCGCGGTAGGCGCTGCCGTCGTAGAGATCGATGCGCGCACCGACCGCTGCGCCCTGCAGGTGCCGCTCGGCGAAGGCCTCGTCCACGATCACTGCGTCCGTGCCCGGATCGGACGGCGCAAAGCCGCGCCCGGCCAGCACGGGCTGGCCAAGGATGCGGAAGTAGTCGGCACCGACGAAGCGGTCGCGTGCGCTGACCTCGACCTCACCCGCATCGACGCGCACGGCGGAAACCGCCTCGGAGCGAGAGTACGGCGGCGAGCTCGAGAAGCTGGCCGCGCGCACACCCGGCAGGCTGGCGACTGCGTCGAACCAGGTTTGCACGCGCTGCGCCAGGCTGCCCTGCCCGGCCGCGTCCAGGGTCTGCCGCGGCACCACCTCGGCCATGACGAAATCGCGCGCGCTGAAGCCCTGCTCGGCTTCCATCAACAGCAGGAAGCTGCGCAGCAGGAGGCCGACGCCCGCCAGCAGCGCGATGGCCACGCCCAGCTGCAGGGTGACCAGAACGCGGCGCGCCCGCGCGCCGCTGCGCCCCGGCGACAGGCTGCGCCCGCCGCCCCCGAGCACGCCGACGCGCAGGCCGCGCCGCACCAGCCAGAGCGGACCGACCGAAAGCAGTGCGAAGAGCAGCAGGCCCAGCCCCAGCGCGCCGGCCACGGTGGCCACATCGGCCCGGACCGGAAGCGGCGTGGAGGCATCCAGCACGCGCAGCGTCGTCAGCGCATCCAGCGCGAGCGGCGTCAGCGCCAGGCCCAGACCGAGGCCGAGGGCGGTGAGCAGGGCGACCTCACCCAGCAGCGGCGCTGCCGTACGCCAGTCGCTCGCGCCCAGCGCGCTGCGCATCGACAGCTCTTTCTGCCGCGCCAGCGCGCGCCCGATCCACAGGCTGGCCAGGTTGGCGATCAGGGTCAGCAGCACCAGGGCCGCCGCGAGCGAGAGATCGCGCAGCAGCGAGGTGCGCTCGCCCGCCCACAGTTCGCGCAGCGGCGTCACCCGCACAGTGAGCCCCATGAAGGCGCGCATCTCATCGAGTTCCGGCAGGGCGTCATAGCGCGCGTTCAGCGCCGCCTGCGCCGCGGCCGGCGTCACGCCCTCGGCCAGGCGCCCATACACCCGCAGGATCGACCAGCTCGCCGCCGCCGAAGCCGCGCGCTCCTCGGCCGACAGCTGCAGCGGCAGCCAGAGTGCCGTATCGCGGCTGGGAAAGGCCTGGTCCTCCGGCAGCACGCCGATTACACGCAGGCTGCGGCCGGACAGCTCCAGCGGCCGCAGCAGCACGCCCGGGTCGCGCCCCAGCGCGCGCGTCCAGAACGACTCCGACAGCAGCACCGAATCGGCCGGCTCGTCCGCGGTCGGCAGGCGCCCGAGCAGCGGCCGCACGCCGAGCAGGCGCACCAGTCCGTCCGACACGCCAACCGCCGACAGCTCCCGTCCCTCCGCATCCTCGAAGCCCGGCACCCGTCGCAGCAGCCCGACCGCCTCGAATTCGGGCGAGTCCTCCAGCTGCAGCGCCAGCGGCACCGAGTAGCCCAGGCCGAAGCCCATCTTCTCCGAATACCCGCGCGCCTCCACCAGGCGCTCGCCCTGCGCGAACGGCATGGGCTTGGCCAGCAGGCCCCAGGCCGCCGTGCCAAGCGCCAGCAGCGCGGCGGTGGTGAGGCCGAGGAACAGCGTCACGGTCAGGGCAAAGCCCGGCGAGCGCAGCAGCTGGCGGAGGATCGGGCGGAGGGAGAGCGTCATCGCTTCGGGTCCGATTGGGTTCACCGGCGAAGCATGCCGGTTGATTTCCGCAGTCAATGCAAGCCATGTGCCAGTGAATGGACCAGCCCTGGCGCATCGCGCAAGACGTATGCGGCGATGCGACGTCACGGCCTGCGGCGATCCATCCCTGTCACGGTTCCGGCAAGAAGCCTCGTCCATAAACGAACGGCCCTGTCCGAGCATGGACAGTCCCAGGCCACGGATCGTCGCCCACGTGGACGCACCGAACCGCAGTCACCGGTCGCGCAGGTGCAAGCACCCCGCCGCGTGAAGACGGCGACCGTTGTCACGACGCGGCCGAAGCTTCACCCTCGGTCATCCACACGCTTGCGATCCGGACTCGAGGACGTCCACCCTCCATGCGCCCATTGCCAATGCTCGCGCTCATTTGCCTCGCACTGGGCGGCTGTGCCGAGGCCGAGGCACCCGAGGAGAGCGTCTGCTTCGGAACCCCAGAGAACGGCAGCCTGGAGAACGGAACGAGCCTTCCGCTCTCCGGCGCGAACTTCGGCTCGTACAGCTACCTTGGCTGGCAGCTCGGCCGCATGCACGTGCACAGCAAAGTCAATGCAGTGCTGCTGGACGCCTTCACATCGCTCGAAACCTCTGCCCCCGGCAAGGTCTTCGTGGTCGGCGAGACGGGCTGGGCTTCGGGCGGACGCTTCCGGCCGCACAAGACCCACCAGAACGGGCTCTCGGTCGATCTGATGGTGCCGGTCACCAGGGACGGCGCGTCCGTGCCGCTTCCCGGTTCGAGCTGGAACCGGTTCGGCTACGACCTCGAGTTCAGCGACGATGGCGTGCTCGGGGAGTACCGGATCGACTGGGACGCGCTCGGCCTGTGGCTGCGCGAGCTGCACGGAGCCGCCCAGCGCAGAGGCGTACCGATCCGCAGGGTCATCTTCGAAGTGCCGCTGCAAAAGCACCTGTTCGCGACCCGCCATGGCGCCTACCTGCGACGGAACATCGTGTTCTCCACCAAGCCGGCCTGGGTTCGGCACGACGAACACGTCCACGTGGATTTCGCGGTTCCTTGCCGCCCGGCTAAGGATGACTGAGCATGCAAAGGACTCCAGCGGCAGCGCCTGATCGGGACGCGCGCGTGGCGCCGAACGACCCGCGATCCGGATGGAGGGCACCGGCTTGAAGCGCCAGCGATGCACGCGTCCCGTCGCCGCGCCGACCGATCTCTGGCACGGTCAGGCGACTGTGCGCTGCCTGGAGCCGCTGGCGCCGCGCCCGGGCGCACCCACCGATGCAGGCCACGTTCGCGAATGAAGCACCGCCCACTCCCCACCCAGCCCCAGCCGCTGGAGATCGGCTACTCCACGTTCGTCCTGCTCGTGGCCTCGGCGCTCTACCTGCTCGCCCTGGGCAGCTGCGCGTTCTGGCTGATGGGCCTGGTCTCGGGGCATCCGCTCGGGATCCTCGTGGGCCTGGGCGCGATCGCCGGACTGATGCTGCTGCTCGTGTTCCTGCCGACGCTCGCGCACGCGTGGACGCACCGTGGGCCGGTGGTCTGCCTGGACAGCGAGGGCGTGACCGACCTGCGCACGCGCACCCCGCACATTCCCTGGTCCGACAGCGCCAGGGTCCCGCTCGGTACGGGTCAGCACGCCTCCACCCTGTGCTTCAACTTCCGGCGGCCCGACCGCCAGCGCCAGGACGCGCCCCTGCCGGGCCCGCTCGGCACGCTGCTGAGCCGCTTCCGCGGCCTGGGCGACTGGAACGTGAGCCTGCGCCTGCTGGCCTGCCGGCGAATGGAGGTGCTGCGCAGCGCCGAGGCCCTGCGGCGGGCGCACATCCGGCGCGGCATCGAGGCGGCGGACCGCCAGCGCGTAGCCGCGGACGATCCACACCGGGGCTGGTCGGGGCAGCTGTAGCTTCTCGACAGGTTCGTGCCGCGCCGATCCTGCGCGATCGCGATCGTCGCGCCAGCAAGGCTCAGCGGGGCGTCGCGCCACGCACCTCGCTGACCAGGCGCGGCAGGTCCCAGGCACCGCCCGCGGCGACCAGGCGACACAGGCCGGAGGTCGCGGCACGGCTGCGCACGAAGGTTTCCCCGTCCCAGGTCCAGGTCTCGGCGCGCCAGCAGTCGCCCAGACCACGACCGCGATGGGCGGCATGGACCTCGCCGCCGTCGTGCGACGAGCCCCCCTCGGTGATCAACTTCGGGGCATAGGGCGGCTGGGTGCGGATCAGCCAGAAGCCGTAGCCCTCGTTGTAGGCACCGCGCCAGCAGAGGCTGGAGGCCAGCAGGCGCCCGGCGCTCAGACGCTTCACCTCGATCTCCGGCGCTTCGCCATCGCCCAAGCCGGGGCAGTCCTCGCTGCCGAAAAAGGGCGCAAGCTCGGCCCGCAGCTGATCCATATCCAGCGTGGGCGCAGGGTCCGAGGTGAGCGGCGCTGCGACCACGATCGGCGGCGGCAGCGGCGGCAGGACGGCGGATTCGTCGCGCTCGCCGGTGCGCAGCAGCGCGCCGCGCGTACCGAGGCGGCCCTGGAACTCGTCGAACTTGAGCAGCACCGCGCTCGCGCCGCGATCCGACAGGCGCCAGCGCGTCTCGCCCGCGCGGAACTCGATCCGTGAACTGCCGGGAAGTGCAGCCAGCAGGGCCGAGACCTGCGCAGGCGCCAGGCGGCCGCCGCTGCGCTCTGCGTTCAAGGGCACTTCGCCCAGATCGCGGTCGTCGATCTGCAGCCGCAGCGCGACGCCTTCGCGCGGCAGCGCGGCCTGGTCGGCCTCGTCGTACTGGCCCAGCATCAGCTCGCCCTGCACCGCCGCACCGGGACCGGCGGCGCGCGTGAGCAGCACCGAAACCGCTGGGCTTTCGCCCTCCGCCTGGTAGCCGGCGGCGCGGCAGGTGCGGGTGTTGTCGCAGACCAGCTCCCAGTCGTGGTGCGAGAAGGCCAGGCCGGGCAGATCGTCGGCCTGCGCCAGCGGCGCGCATGGCACCAGGAAAAGGGCGACGAGCCAGGAAATCGAACGCACGCGGGCACCTCGGGAAGTCGGGACACGAGGATACCCAGTCGCTGGGCGGTTTCGACGCCTGCCCGAGACGAACTGCGCGGGAACCGGGGCCCGCCGGCTCCGGGCTCGCGCAGGCGGTCGAACCGCGCCAACCGTCCTCACAGGGTGAAGCGGTAGCTGAACTTCAGCAGCAGCTGCTCGCTGTCGCGCAGGGAGAAAGCATCGGCGAACTGGCGGCCGACGTCGAAGCCCGGCTCGCCGGATTCGAACAGCGAGCCGCCGCGCACGTAGGCGATGTAGAGGTGCGACAGCGGCGCCAGCTCGTAGCGGTAGCGGATCTGGAAACCCAGCTCGCGCAGACCGAAATCGTCCATCGCCAGGCTCGAGGCCAGCGGCCGGCCGCCGGGCGACAGGTCCCAGGCCTGCAGCGCTTTGGCGTCCAGGCCGATCGCTTCCAGACGCAGGCGCAGCTCCTGGCGGTCGTCCACCAGCCAGGTCGCGCCGGCGGTGAGGAAGAGCATGCGCATGTCGAAGCTGGCGAGCTGGGGCTGCCCATCCCGGTTGGGACGCCAGAGCAGCCAGTCGTCGTTGATCTCGGCCTGCAGGCCGGCGAAGAGGCGTAGGCGGTCGCTGGCGTGGTAGACCGGCTCGGCATAGACGCGGTAGCTGCCCTTGCCGATGCCCTCCAGCCCGTCCGAGCCGTAGCGCGCATTGGCCGAGAACTCCCAGCGTCCGCCGTTGCGGCGCGGAAGATAGCGCTCGTAATAGGCGAAGGCCTTGGCCGGCACCCGCACCGCGCCGTTGCCGCGGGTGATGAGGTCGTCGAAGCCGGCACCGAACGCGGCCAGCTCGAAGAACTGGTTGCCGCCGTCGCGGCGTTCGCTGTAGCGGTTGATCGCGACCGCGTCCCACAGCTTCAGGCCCTGGTCGTTGTGGCGGGTCGAGACCGCATAGCGCCACTGGTGCGAGGCCCAGGGCGAGTCCGCCGGCAGGCCGGTCAGGCGCTGCGCGATCTCGTAGCGCAGGTAGTTGAAGTTGTTGCGCTCGAGGAAACCGAAATCGTTGAGCTGCAGTTCGTCGCCGAGATGCAGCCAGTAGAGCTGCTGGCGCCAGCGTTGGCTCAGCTCGTGGTCGATACGAAGCTGCGCGCCGCTGTCGCGGCTGTCCTGCCCGGCCTGCTCGACCTGCGAGGCGACCACCGCGGCGCTGATGTCGAGCGCGCTGCCGACGCGCCAGCGGTGGTCCATCGAGGCCACCGTGGCGACGCGGTCGAGGAAGGGC
>JANJTY010000314.1 GCA_024710865.1 Lysobacteraceae bacterium
CTTGTAGAGGTCCTTGATGGGGGCGAAGCCGCCGCACATGTCGCCGTAGATGGTGGCGTAGCCCACCGCGTACTCGCTCTTGTTGCCGGTGGTGAGCAGCAGGCCGCCAAACTTGTTGCTCAGCGCCATCATCAGCGCGCCGCGGCAGCGCGACTGCAGGTTCTCCTCGGCGACGCCGGGCTCGAGGCCCGAGAACAGCGGTGCGAGCGCCTGCAGGAAGCCCTGGAATGGCGCCTCGATGGGCACGGTTTCGAGGCGGATGCCGAGCATGCGCGCCTGCTCTTCGGCCAGGTCGTTGCTCAGGTCGGAGGTGAAGCGCGAAGGCAGGCGCACCGCAGTGACGCGCCCGGCCCCGAACGCATCCACCGCCATCGCCAGGGTCAGGGCGGAATCGATGCCTCCCGACAGGCCCAGCCAGAGACGGTCGAAGCCGTTCTTGCGGGCGTAATCGCGCAGGCCGCAGACCACCGCGCGGTATGCCAGCGACTCACGCCCCTCGTCCGACTCGGCCGTCCACCGCAACGGGTGGAAGCGGCCCGCGACGGCGTCGAAATCGGCCACCAGCCAATGCTCGGCGAACGCCTGCGCCGCGGCGTGCACGCGACCATCCGCATCGGCCAGGCAGGAGCTGCCGTCGAACACCAGCTCGTCCTGGCCGCCGACCAGGTTGAGATAGGCGATGCCCATGCCGGTGCCGACGGAGCGCTCGGTCAGCAGCGCGTCGCGGTCGGCCGCGTTGTCGCGCTCGAAAGGCGAGGCGTTGGGAACCAGCAGCAGGCGGGCGCCGAGTGCAGCCGTCTCGGCCGCGGCATCGGGATGCCAAAGGTCCTCGCACACCACGAGGCCGACGGCGACGCCAGCGACCTCGAACACGCAGGGCGCGTCGCCGGTGGCGAAATAGCGGCGCTCGTCGAACACGGCGTAGTTGGGCAGCTCGCGCTTGCGGTAGGTGTGCGCGACCTGGCCGTCGCGCAGCACGCTGGCGGCGTTGAACACCACGCTGCCGGCGGCCTGTGGCCAGCCGACGATCGCGACGATGCCGCGCGCCGCCTCGGCCAGCTCGGCCAGGGCGCGTTCGCAGGCGGTCAGGAAGCTGGGCCGCAGCAGCAGGTCCTCGGGCGGATAGCCCGACAGCGCCAGTTCGGGAAACAGCACCACATCGGCACCCAGCGCGTCGCGCGCATGCGCGATGCCCTCGGCGATGCGGCGTGCATTGCCGGCGACGTCCCCGACCGGATAATCGAACTGGGCCAGCGCGATGCGCAGAGTGCTCATGGGAACTCCGGTTGATGGGACTCAGCTGAGCTGGGGCCACTCAAAGAGTGGCGTCCTGGCGATTCGAGGAAGCTCTCGGCAAACGCGGCGGCGGCGACAGAGCTGACGTGGTTGGTGTCGCAATAGAGGCTGTATCCATCCCGCTCGACTGCGCATCGCCGTTCATCGCAAAAGAACTCGGTCGGATCCACGACGACGACGTTGGAGTAGCTGGACTGCAAGCGTCGCAGTTCTTCGCGCACGAGGTCGAATGCCCGATCGAAGTGATCGCGCGATTGGGCGCACTGTTCCTGCCAACCAAGCCGGATGCACTCAGGCGCAGGCCTCTTCATCCAGGGGAGCGGCCCCATGACGACCACCGTTGTACGCTTCGCGGTACGGGAAATTATCCCCTCGATTCCCAGAACGCGCTCGGCTACCTCCCGTGCAGCTGGCTGCCCAGCCTGAGCGCCTGGCGGCCAACGTGATGCGAGAATCAGCGTGTGTGGTCGGTTCGAGGCGACCCAGTCTGAGGCAAGCTGGTTCAGGCGAATGCAACCCTCGGATCGCCGCTCGGACGCGCTGGGTCCAGGTTGCCCGGCAGGTGGACAGGCGTTCATGGTGATGGCCATGGCCGACGAGCCGCGATGATCGGCAAGCTTCCACGCCAGCGGCTTCCAGGCCAGTGCATGCGAATCGCCCCAGATGACGATACCCGGCGTGCGACCTGGGTCGGACCAGCACGATGACGCCTTGAGTGCGTCCACGTCGTCGCCGGCATCGAAATGGCACTCGCTCTCGTAAAGCGCAAGATCGGACTCCGCCTGTTCGGCCATGGCCCTCGCGACAGGGGGCACTGCATCGATCTTGGTCAAGGCAAACGCCGAGAGGACCAGTGCTATCGTGACGCCTGCGCCAACCAGGATCGTTCGCGGCGAGCCCGCGGCCTTGCGCCTGAACGGCCTTTCTATCCAGAGCCAGGACATCCACGCCAGCGCCAGCGCCATCACACACAAGAGCAGACGCCACGCTGGCGATGCTGGATCCAGTCGCAGGTTGGCGTCGATCGCCAGAAGCGGCCAGTGCCACAGATAGAGCGAGTAGGAGACCAGACCGATGGCAACGAGCGGTTTGAATCGCAGTAGGCGTCCAGCCAGCCCCGGGCCCGAATCAGACTGCAGCCCGACGAGGACAAGACAGGTCCCGAACACAGCGGGCAGTGCTCCCGCTGCCGGGAAATACCCGATCCTGGGAGTCAGAAAGACCGCTCCGACCAACACGATCAGTCCAACCATCGCAGCCTGCCCCCCCCAAGGGGCCAGTGCACGGACTCCCCCTCTGCATGCCAGCCAGGCGCCGGCAGCCAGTTCCCAGAACCGTGCAGGCATCAGGTAAAACGCATGCTCGTCGAGCACGTGAACCCAATATTCCGCCAGCAGGAACGAGCCGACGGCGAAAATCGCCAGCCAGCGCGCGACACCGGTCGGGATGACCCGCCAGAGCACGCCAAGCAACACCGGGTACACCAGATAGAACTGTTCCTCGACCGAAAGCGACCAGACATGCAGCAAAGGCATTCGTTCGGCCGCACTGTCTAGGTACCCTCCAAACTCGGACATGAAGTAGAAATTCGCAACGAACGCCATCGACGCCGCCGCGGACTCTCCGACCTGCTCGAACACGCGCCCATGGCGCGCCATCAACAGCGCCGAGAGCACGAGTACGCAAGCCACCACCAGAGCTAATGCCGGCAGCAGGCGGCGAACTCGGCGGGCGTAAAAGGCCCATAGGTCAACGCGCCCGGTGCGGGCTCGCTCCTCAATGAGCAGGCGGGTGATCAGGTAACCCGAGAGGACGAAGAAGATGTCGACGCCGACGAACCCGCCGGGTAGGAGTCGAGAGTCAGCGTGGAAGAGCACGACGGCCAGGACTGCGATCGCGCGCAGGCCATCAATCTCGGGAGAGTAACCGAGTTCACAGCGACTCCCGGCGCGGGCAGCCTGGAGGACGGGCCGCCCTCCCGGTAGGTGCGAATGCTCCGTATGCCACATGCGGCCCCACATTCGTTGAGGCCGTGCCGGAATCAACCCCGCATGCGCCCCACCAGCGTCGCCCCCAGATCGGCGGGGGACCGTACCGTGGTCACTCCGGCCTTCTCCAGCGCGGCGAACTTGCCGGCGGCGGTGCCCTTGCCGCCCGAAGCAATGGCGCCGGCGTGACCCATGCGCTTGCCGGCCGGGGCGCTGGCGCCGGCGATGAAGGCCACCACCGGCTTGGTCACGTACTCGGCGATGAACTCGGCGGCCTCTTCTTCGGCGCTGCCGCCGATCTCGCCGACCATGATGATGCCCTCGGTCTGCGGATCGTCCTGGTAGAGGCGCAGGCAGTCGATGAAGTTCATGCCCTGGATCGGATCGCCGCCGATGCCGATGCAGGTGCTCTGGCCGAGTCCGGCGTCGGTGGTCTGCTTGACCGCTTCGTAGGTGAGCGTGCCGGAGCGCGAGACGATGCCGACCCGGCCGGGCTTGTGGATGTGGCCCGGCATGATGCCGATCTTGCACTCGCCTGGGGTGATGATGCCGGGGCAGTTGGGGCCGATCAGGACGGTGTCCTCCAGCGCCGCGAGGACATTCTTGACGCGCAGCATGTCCAGCACCGGGATGCCCTCGGTGATCGCCACGATGACGCGGATGCCCGCGTCGGCGGCTTCCAGGATGGCGTCGGCGGCGAAGGCCGGCGGCACGTAGATCACGGAGGCGTCGGCGCCGGTCTCCTCGACCGCCTCGCGCACGGTGTCGAACACCGGCAGGTCGATGTGGGTGGTGCCACCCTTGCCCGGGGTCACGCCGCCGACCACCTGGGTGCCGTACTCGATCATCTGGGTGGCGTGGAAGGTGCCCTGCTGGCCGGTGAAGCCCTGCACGATCACCTTGGTGTTCTTGTTGACGAGGACGCTCATGGAAACGGAATCCTTGGATGGAACGGGGGCGAGAGGCCGCCCGGCGGTCGCGGCAGAAGCCGCTCCTGCAGCGAAGTGGGTCAGGCGGCGGCCGCGACGGCCTTCTTGGCGCCGTCGTTGATGTCGTCGGCGGGGATGACGGCGAGGCCGGAGTTCTTCAGGATCTCCTTGCCCTTCTCCACGTTGGTGCCTTCCAGGCGCACGATCACCGGGACCTTGACGTCGACTTCCTTGACCGCGGCGATGATGCCCTCGGCGATCATGTCGCAGCGCACGATGCCACCGAAGATGTTGACGAAGATGGCCTTGACGTCGGCATCGCGCAGGATGAGCTTGAAGGCCTCGGTGACGCGCTCCTTGTTGGCGCCGCCGCCCACATCGAGGAAGTTGGCCGGCGCGCCGCCGTTGAGCTTGATCACGTCCATCGTGGCCATGGCCAGGCCCGCGCCGTTCACCATGCAACCGATGTTGCCGTCCATGGTGACGTAGTTGAGGTCGTGCTGGCTGGCCAGGACTTCGGTCTCGTCCTCCTGGCGGATGTCGCGCATCGCCGCCAGTTCGGGATGGCGGAAGGTGGCGTTGTCGTCCGAGTTGATCTTGCCGTCCAGCACGGCGAGGTCGCCGGTGTCGAGGATGGCGAGCGGGTTGAGCTCGACCAGGGACAGGTCCTTCTCGTTGAAGAGGCGGTACAGGCCCAGCATGATCTTGGTGAGCTGGTTGACCTGCTTGGCGGTCAGGCCCAGGGCGAAGCCCAGCTCGCGGCACTGGTAGGGCTGCAGGCCCTGGACGTAGTTCACGTGCAGGGTCTTGATGGCATCGGGGTCGGTCTCGGCCACCTTCTCGATCTCGACCCCGCCCTCGGCCGAGGCGATGAAGCAGATCGTCTTGGAGGAACGGTCGACCAGCACCGAAAGGTACAGCTCCTTGGCGATGTTGGTGGCCTGGGTCACAAGCACCGAATCGACCGGCAGGGCGACGCCGGCGGTCTGGTAGGTCGACATGCGCTGGCCGAGCATGCCCTTGGCGTACTCGCGCACCTCGTCGAGGGTCTTGGCAAGCTTGACGCCGCCGGCCTTGCCGCGGCCGCCGGCGTGGATCTGCGCCTTCACGACCCAGAAATCACCACCGATGGTCTTGGCCGCATCGACGGCCTCCTCGGGCGTGCGCGCGACGCGGCCGGCGGGAACGGCAATGCCGTACTCGGCGAACAGCTGCTTGGCCTGGTACTCGTGGAAGTTCATGTCTCACCTGGGTGCCGGGGGCCGCGCCGGAGGGCATGGCCGGGAGGGTGGCCGCGCCGACGGGCGC
>JANJTY010000335.1 GCA_024710865.1 Lysobacteraceae bacterium
GGCCTCACCACGAACGGGGTGCGGGAATGGGGCCTTGTTCGCGCGCGGTCGCGGCGAATCGCTGCGGGGCGGTGGTTCGATCCGCGCCCTCGAGCGCCCGCTGCGCGGCCGCCTCGGTCGCGGCCTCACCACGAACGGTGGATGCAGGTTGCTTCGCAGTGGCGCTCGGGTCTATTCGCTTTGGCGAACGACGATCTCGCTGTCCGCCGCTACGTTCGAACGCGTCGTGCTGCGGCCATCCGGCCAGGTGACGACCAGTTCGTCCGCCTGCGACGCCGTGCCGAGGCCGAAGCCCAGCACCGGTTCGACCGAGGACAGATAGGAGCGCCCCGGCATCTGGCGCTGGCGCTGCACCTGCGCGCCGACGCGGACGCTCACCACCGCGCCGATGGCGTCGCGGTTGCCCGGCGTACCCTCCAGCCGCACCCGCAGCCACTGGTGGCCGCTGGCCTGGTCGTTGCGCAGCAGCAGCGGCCCGCGACCGGTCTGGGTCAGCACGATGTCGAGGTCGCCGTCGCCGTCGAGATCGCCATAGGCCGCGCCGCGCCCGACCACCGGCGTGGCCAGCGCGCCGACCTGCGCCGCCGCCAGGTGCACGTAGGGACGCGGGCAGTCCGGGCCGCAGTTCCAGAACAGCTGCGAGGGCTGCTCGTAGTGCTGGCTGGGCTGCACGGTGTTGATCTCGTCCTCGATGTGGCCGTTGGTCTGGAACAGGTCGATGCGGCCGTCGAGGTCGGCGTCGAAGAAGAACAGCCCGAAGCTGAGCGCCAGCCGGCTGTCGGGGCCGATGCCCGAGACGATGGTCTCGTCGGTGAACTGGCCGCTGCCGGCCTGGGCCACGAAGAACGAGGTCATCTCGTTGGCGAAGTTGCCGATCGCCACGGCGAGGTCCGCATCGTTGCCGTACCAGGCCGCGTCCAGGCCCATCGCGCCGGTGGCCACGCCGGCATTGTCGAAGGCCAGGCCGGAGCTGGCGCCGATTTCCTCGAAGCGTCCGTCGCCGAGGTTGCGGAACAGGAAGTTCTGCACCGTGTCGTTCGCCACCGCGAGATCGAGCCAGCCGTCCTCGTCCACGTCCAGCGCCACCACGCCCAGGCCCTTGCCCATGGGCAGGCCGGTGGCCGGGTTGTCGACCTGGATTCCCGCCGTCGCCGAGACGTCCTCGAAGCGTCCGGCGCCGAGGCCGCGGTAGAGCCGCGCGTGGGTGCCGGCGTAGTTGGTCGGCGGGCCGTAGGCACGGCCCACGCCGGTCAGGCGGTAGTCCAGCTCGACATCGATCTCGCGCGACCAGCGCACGTAGTTCAGCACGAACAGGTCGAGCTGGCCGTCGCGGTCGTAGTCGAAGAAGAGCGCGCTGCTGCTCCAGTCCCCGGCCTCGCCCGCGACGCCGGCCTCGGCCGTGATGTCGGCGAAGCGTCCGCCGCCGAGGTTGCGGAACAGACGATCCTCGCCCACGGCGCTCAGGAACACCTCGGGCAATCCGTCGCCGTCCAGGTCCGCCACCGCCACACCCATGCCGTACAGCGGCACGTCGAGGCCCGAGCCCGCGGTGATGTCCTCGAAGCGCCCGTTCCCCAGGTTGCGGTAAAGCGCCGCGGTCGGCACGGCGCCTTCCTGCGCGCGCCAGGGCCAGGGCCGTGCGTTGACGAAGAGCAGATCCGGGCGCTGGTCGCCGTCGAGGTCCGCCACGGCCACGCCCGAGCCCATGGTCTCGGGCAGCAGGCGCTCGCCGTAGGCGCCGTTCTCATGGCGGAATCCGATGCCCCAGGCCTGCGTCACATCGGCGAAGGGCAACGCGGGCGGCTGGACCGGCACCGAGGCCGGCGCCTGCGGCGCCGCCACCGCGGCGTCCTCGATCCGGACAGGCTTGGGTTCGCCGCGCAGGGCAAGCCAGATCGCCAGCGCCGCCAGCAGCAGGCCGACCAGGGCCAGCAGCGAGAGGCGCAGGGCGCGCGCGATGACGCGGTCGTCGACCGGAGCATCGAGGCCGTCGGCTTCGGGCTCGGTCCCGGGTGCGGCGGAAGCGCGCCGTGGATCGGATGTCATCGCGGTCAGGGTCCTTCGTGCGCGGCGGATTCGAGTTCGAAGGCCCCGGCCCGCTGCAGGTCGTAGATCACCACCGCTTCGGCGGCATGGTTCGCGGCTGGGTCGGCGCGCCTCGCCGCGGCCACGGCCCGGTCGCGCGCATTGTCGTCGACCTTGTACTTGGCGTGCAGGGCGCGGTGGCGTTCGCTGCCCTCCACGTCGCCGTCCAGGGCCAGGGCCTGCGCCATCAGGTAATGGCCGCGGTCGAACTCGGGATCCAGCGTCAGCGCGCGCTGCAGCCAGTCGACCGCCTCGCGCAGCAGGGCCGATCGCGCCGCCGCGCGCGACTCGCCGCGTTCGAGCTTCGAGCGCTCGATCAGGGCCTGCGCGAGCTGGGCCAGCAGGGTGTAGTCCTGGCTGAAGTCGAAACCGCGCTCGCGCGCGTCCTGCCAGGACGTGTCGATCACCCGGCGCAGGCCGGCGATGGCTTCGTCCAGGTGACCGTTCTGCAGGTCGAGCAGGGCGGTGAAGTAGGTGACCGACCAGGGAAAGGCCGGCTGCGGATGCTCGCTGGCGCGGCGCAGCGCCGCGGCGGCCTCGTCCAGCCGTCCCTCGCGCAGGTAG
>JANJTY010000414.1 GCA_024710865.1 Lysobacteraceae bacterium
CTGATCAAGAAGATGCGCGAGATCCTGCCGCAGTGGATGCCGACGCTCGGCATCGAGGGCGGGCGCATCAACATGGTGCCGGTCGACTTCGTGGCCGACGCCATGGATCACATCGCGCACAAGAAGGGCCTGGATGGCGGCTGCTTCCACCTCACCGATCCGGAGCCGCAGCGCATCGGCGAGATCCTCAACACCTTCTGCCGCGCCGGTCATGCGCCGCAGATGACCATGCGCGTCGACGCGCGCATGTTCGCTTTCGTCCCCGGTGCGATCCGCGGCGCGGTGGGCAACCTGCCGCCGGTCAAGCGCTTCATCGGGATGCTGCTGCGCGACCTGCGCATCCCGCGCCAGGCCCTGGCCTTCGTCAACTATCCGACCCGCTTCGACTGCCGCGAGACTGAGCGCGCGCTGAAGGGCACGACGATCGCGGTGCCGCGCCTGGAAGACTACGCCTGGCGCCTGTGGGACTACTGGGAGCGTCACCTCGATCCGGACCTGTTCGTCGACCGCACCCTCAAGGGCCGGATCGGCAACAAGGTGGTGCTGATCACCGGCGGCTCCTCCGGCATCGGCAAGGCCACGGCGGAGAAGGTCGCCGCCGCCGGCGCCACCACCCTCATCGTGGCGCGCGGCGAGGAGGAACTGTTCAAGACCCGCGACGAGCTGATCGCGGCCGGCGGCAAGGTCTTCGCCTACACCGCCGACCTGGCCGACATGGCATCCTGCGATGCCCTGGTGGCCAAGGTGCTAGCCGAGCACGGCAAGGTCGACATCCTGGTCAACAACGCCGGTCGTTCCATCCGGCGCTCGATCGAGCTCAGCTACGACCGCTTCCACGACTTCGAGCGCACCATGCAGCTCAATTACTTCGGCTGCCTGCGCCTGATCATGGGCTTCCTGCCGAAGATGATCGAGCAGCGCGGCGGGCACATCATCAACATCAGCTCGATCGGCGTGCTGGCGAGTTCGCCGCGCTTCTCCGCCTATGTGGCCTCGAAGGCGGCGCTCGACGCGTTCAGCCGGTGCGCCCAGGGCGAGCTGTCGGGCAAGGGCATCGCCTTCACCACGATCAACATGCCGCTGGTGCGCACGCCGATGATCGCGCCCACCAAGATGTACGAGAGCGTGCCGACGCTGTCGCCCGACGAGGCGGCCGACCTGGTGGTGAAGGGCATCATCGAACGCCCCAGTCGCATCGCCACCCGTCTCGGCACCTTCGCCGCCTTGCTCAATGCGCTGGCACCCAAGGCCTACGAGGTGGTGATGAACACCGCCTTCGAGCTGTTCCCGGACTCGGCCGCGGCCAAGGGCATCAAGGGCGCACGCGAGGAGCAGCAGCCCTCGAACGAACAGATCGCCTTCGCGGCCCTGATGCGCGGCGTGCACTGGTAGCGCTCGCATCCAGCCCGGTTGCCGCCCGGATCGAGCGGCGGCGGCGCTCAGGCCGCCGCCGCTCCACCCCGGGTAAGTTCACCGTCCCTGCGTCGCACGCTCCGGTTCGCAGGCAGGCGCGCGGAAGGCGCGTCGAATGGCCTCAACGGCACTGGCGCCAGCGCACCCGGAATGCGGGATCGGCGTCGGCCGCTTCGAGCTGGATGCGCGTGTAGCGCAGCTCTTCGAACTTGACCAGCTCGACACAGACGGCTTCGGCCGCGCCGTCCGGATCGGCAATCCACTCCCGCGCAAGCCCGATGACGAGGGTGGAGCGGGTCTGCCAGTCGGCGCGCTCGATGCCGCGCACGCGGGCCGCCATCGCTGCGGCCTGCTGCCGGCGCGCCTCCAGCTGCGCCTCGTCGAGCTGGGCGATTTCGGCAAGCGCCTGCACGGCCTGGCGGCTGGCCTCGACCTGCGCTTCGCTCGTCGGCGCCGCTTCGGGGCTGGCGACGGCGGACGGGCTACCGCTCGCGGCGGCTTGCGACGCGGCCTGCGCGGCGTCGCCCGAATCCGGTGAGGGCAGGACCGCGGCGGCGGGCTCTGCCGGTGCGACGGTCGGTGCGGCTGCAACCGGTGCTGGCTGCACGGGCGCCGGAGTGGTCGCAGGGGCGGGCGACTGCGCTACCGCGCTCGCGTCCTGGGCGGGGCGTGGCGCCTGCAGCGAGGCGCTCAGAACATAGCCGGCACCCCCCGCCAGCAGCGCGGCCGCCACGACCGCAGCGAGGCGGCGGTTGCGGGCCTGCTCGGCCAGCGTCTCGATGCGCTTGCGATCCGACTCCGGGAGCAGCGGACGCAGCTGCGTCCAGAGCGGTTCCTGGTCGATGATCTCGATGCGCTCGTTCTCGGCGAGTGCACGCGCGCCCGGCTCGCTGCGCCCGGTGGTGAGCACGATGGCGCCGTCCGCGCCTTGCATCCCCATGACCTTGGACAGTTCGCGCAGCGATGCCGCATTCAGGCGGAAGGCGGCGCCGTGCTTGCACTGCACCAGGTAGCGCGACGTGCCGCGCACCATGAGCAGGTCGAAACCGTCGTCGCCCGGCTTGCGTTCGGCCTCATGCGGCTGCAGGCCGCGCTGCGCCAGCAGGCCGGTCAGGACGCGGGCGAAGTCGCGCCACTTCAGGTCGTTGAGCCAGGCCATCGCCGCGCGCAGTTCGAGCCGACGCCGGCTCGACAGGCCGAGCGTGAAGAACGTCGCGAGACCCGCGACCGCGCCCAGGACGGCGGCGAACACGCCAGGCTGCGCGATGATGCCGAAAATGTCGTCCATGCCGCTCCCGTTCGAACTGCCGGCTTAAGATCAGGCCCGAATGATAGCGGTTTGGAAGCGGCCCGAAGACTCCGAGCGGAGATGGGGGGCGCGGAGCGTGAACCGCTCCAGGCAGGACTCGGATTGCAAAGGAAGAAGCCCGCCAGCGGGACTCCGTGAGGGCGAGCACGGCGCTCGCGGACGGCCGGTGGCTGTCCGCGCCGCGCGCAGCGCCGCGGCAGGGAGGCCGCGGCGGGCATACCTCGCCAGGGAAGGGTCGAGGCGGAGAGAAGAAGCCCGCCAGCCGGAAGCCGTGAGGGGAGGGAGCTTACGGCATTCCTGATCGGCTGGCGGGCGTCAAGTGGACGCGCCGTGAGCGGCGCGCGGGGTCAGCTGGCTTCCGGAGCGGGCGCGGATGCGGCCGGCTTGGCCTTCTTGCGCGGCGCCGGCGCAGCGGGCTTGGCCGGCTTGCGCGCCGCGACCGGGCGCTTGCTTGCGGCTGGCTTGGCGCTGGCACGCGGGGCCGGCTTTCCGCCCAGCTTGCGCAGCTCGGCGTTGAGCTCGTCGACCCGAGCGGTCAGGGCCTGGATCTCGTCGCGACCGGGCACGCCGAGGCGGTTGAGCGAGCGCTGCACGCGATCCTCGAACACCTTCTCCAGGCGGTCCCAGGTATCGGTGGCGCGCTCGCGCACCTGGCCGACGCGGTTCTCGACCGCGCCGCGCACCGCATCGACCTGGCCCGAGGCCAGCGAACGGGTCTTGCGCTCCAGCGACATGCCTTCCTTCACCAGCGCCTCGAACATTTTCGTGCCCTCGTCCTGCGCGCGCCCGAAAGCGCCCACGCCAGCCAGCCAGATCTGCTGCGCGGACTCCATGATGGTCTTCGACAGCCCTTCGGCCTGCGCCTTGAGGCCGGCGGCAGGTGCCTTCTTGGCGCCGGCTGCGGCGCGGGTCTTGCGTGACTTCAACGTGGCCATGTTCCCTCCTCCGGGTTCGACTGGGGTGCGGCCGCAGGCCGCGATGTGATGTGCAGGCTAGGCGCCCTCGCTAGAGTAGTCACACTATGCGCGAACGCCTCGAGCCGCGGACGCGTCGATCAGTCGCTCGCGCCGCGCGACCTGCGCCGCGCCTTGCGCGTGACCGTGGCGCGCGCATTGAGGACGAGGTGGTCGACGTCGTCCAGGGCGCGGCGCAGGCGCGCGGTGACCTCGGTCCGGGCCGGGATTCCGCCCAGTCCGCTGAGCAGCGAGCGCATCGGCTGGTCGAGCACGTCGTCGCGCAGCTGCAGGCCGTGGCGCGCGAGCAGCGGTCCGAGCAGCTCGCGGCGCTGGCGCAGGTCGCTCAGGGTGGCCTGGTAGGCGTGCTCGCAGACGCGGTGCCGATGCTGGTAGGAAAAGACGTTGGTGAAGAACATCTCGGCGTCGTCCGGGTTCGGCTCCAGCACGAGCTGGTCGGCCTCCTGGTACTGGGTCGCATAGCGCGCGAGCCCAACCTGCATGCGGGACTGCAGCAGAGTGCGGAAGGTTTGCGACAGCACCACCGGCAGGCCGCCCTGCTGCAGCCGGTCGGGTCCGATCGTGCCGGCTGCGAGCGCGCGCGAGGCATCGAAGGGAACCAGCGGATTGAGACCGACGAGGAGATCGATGCCTTCGTCCAGCGCGACGGAGGCGTGCATGGTCCGGCGCAGCGCACCGTCGACGAAGTTGCGGCCGTCGATCTGCACAGGGGGATAAAGGCCGGGGAGGGCGGAGCTGGCCTGCACCGCGCGCGAGATCGGGACATGGCGCCAGCCCGGCGCGCCAAAGCGCACGGCTTCGCCCGAATCGAGGTCCACCGCCACCACGAACAGCTTGCGCTGCAGTTCGTTGAAGTCGTTGCTGCGCCCCTCGCTGCTGAAGACCTCGCGCAGGAAGCGCTCGATCTCGCTGTTGTCGAACATGCCAGTCGGGATCAGGGCGCCGAGCCGCGCGAGCGACTCGGACAGGCTCCAGCCGGCCGGGTCGGAGAGGAACTCGCGCCAGGATTCCGAGCACAGCCGCGGCAGGCTGGCGGCCCGGCGCAGGAACTCGAACACGGCCGGGCGCAGGAAGGTCTCGGGCCGGAAGCGGATGCGGCTGTCGCCGGTCAGGAAGATGCGGCACAGCTGCGCCGTGCTCATGCCGTTGGCGAGGCTGGCGGCGATGAAGGCGCCGGAACTGACGCCGACATAGACGTCCAGCCGGGTGGGATCGAAACCCTCGATCGCCTCGTCCATCGCGCGCAGCGCGCCGAGTTCGTACATGCCGCCGATCGGCCCGCCGCCGGCCACCGCCAGGCCGATGCGCGCCGCGCTGCGGCGGCGGGTCTTTGCGGGCTGGATCACGAGCATGGGAGCTCCTTGGCGGGGGATTGCCCGATTGTAGCGGGCCGGAATGGAGCAACCATTCCAGCCCTCACATACCCCGGCGGGGATGCACTTCCGTTTGCCGGGCGCTAGTCTGTCGGCATGGCAAGACCCGACGATGCAGCGCTCGACCGCCGCCTCGGCCGCCTGCTGGCGGCCAACCGGCGCCTGCGCGACCCGGCCCTGACCCCGCGCAACCGCTCACCGCTGCTGCAGCCGTTGCAGCGCTGGCAGGCCGAGCGCCTGCGCGCCGGGTTCGGCGATTTCCTCGCCGATCCGGCCATGCGCCCGGCGGCGGAGTTCTTCCTGACGGACCTTTATGGTGACCACGACGTCAGCGCGCGCGACCGCAATGTCGAGCGCGTCATGCCGCTGATGCGCAAGATCCTGCCCGGACCGCTGATCGGCGCCGCCGCGGATGCCATCGAGCTGGCCGCGCTCAGCCATTCCTTCGACCTGCGCCTGTGCGCCGCGCTGGAGTCGGACGGCGGCGGCGCGGCGATCACGCTGCCGCGCTACGCCGCGGCCTACCGCCGGGTCGGCAAGCCGCGCCTGCGCGCGCGCCAGATCGGCCTGATCGTCGATGTGGGGCGATTGCTGGACCGCGCCGTGCGCAAGCCCTGGCTGTGGCGCCTGCTGAAGGTTTCGCGCCTTCCGGCCCGCGCCGCCGGGCTGGGCGAACTGCAAAGCTTCCTGGAGCGGGGCTTCTCGGCCTTTGCCGCCCTGGGTGGGGCGCACCGTTTCCTGACCGAGATCGCCGCGCGCGAGCGCGAAGTCTCGCGCCGCCTGTTCTCGGCGCATCCAGATCCGTTCGGCGCCCCGTCGCCTCAGCCGAATTCGCGATCCAGGTAGCGCCTGATCTCGGCCTCGATCGGACCCTTGAGCGCGAACAGCAGGAATCCGAGGGTCGCGGTGACGTGGATTTCGCCGCGCGAGACGGCGATCTCGCCATGCACGCCGGCGCGCTCGAACACCAGGGTGTCGCCATCCCAGCCGTAGTCGACCTGGAAGCGCTCCGCCATCTTCCCGGCCAGGTCCTCGACCACGCTGCGCGCCTCGCGCAGGGGACGGCGATGCGGATGTCGGATGTCGATGTGGCTCATGCGCGGCTCCCTTGGCTGGCCGCATTGTGTCGCCGCCCGCGCCGGCTGTCAGCCTCCGCGCGCTTGCGCAGGTCGCGCGGGCTTTGGCTATGATGCGGCAACTTGCGGGAGGCGACATGCGCAGATGGCTGTTGCCGGTAGGGCTCGGATGGCTCATCGCCGGCCAATGCTTCGCGGCCGGGTTAGCCGGTCGGGTGGAGCTGTTCCTCAACGACCGTGCCCTGCGCAGCGAAGAGGCCCGCGAGGTCGTGGTCTACTTCCGTCCCGACGCGCGCGGCGCGGTCGCGCCGCTGCCCGGGCCGCTGGAGTTGCGCACCGAGCGCAAGCAGTTCGTGCCGCGTTCGCTGCCGATCACGGTCGGCAGCACCGTCGGTTTCCCGAATTCCGATCCGATCCTGCACAACGTGTTCTCGCCGCCAGGCGCGAACAGCTTCGATCTCGGTCTGTACGGGCAGGGCGAGGCCAAGCAGTTCACCTTCGCCACGCCAGGGCTGGTGCGGGTCTACTGCAACGTGCACCACAACATGGTGGCGCACATCCTGGTGCTGGACACGCCGCATTTCGCCACCGTCGATGGCGACGGGCGCTTCCATCTCGATGCGCTACCCGAAGGCGAGGGCGAGCTGTTCGTCTGGCACGAGCGCGCCCGCCTCTGGCGCCAGCGTTTCGATCCCGCCGCGACCGCCGAGCTGTCGATCCGGCTTGACCTGACCCGCCCGCGCGTACCCCCGCACATGAACAAGTTCGGACAGCCCTATGGCAAGCAGCGCAGCGGCGGCTACTGAAGCACGGCGATTGCCGCTGTCGCTGCGCGTCTTCGGACTGGTCGCGGCGCTGCTGGCGCTCACCCTGCTGGCGGCGATCGCCGTCACCCGCCTGGTGGGGGCGCGCATCGCGGCGGAGGCCGAGGTCGGCGCGCTCACCATCGCGGCCGAAGCCCAGAGCCAGCAGACCCAGGCCCGCCTGCGCCTGCTGGAAACCATGATCCAGGTGGTGGCGGGCGACCCGGCACTGGTCAATTACGTCGCGGCCTCGCTGGGCGACGACCTCGGCTTTGGCGCCGATGGCGGGCTCGACCTGGCCTCGCTGCGCGACCTCATGGCCGAGCGGCGCACCCAGTTCGGCTTCGACCTCGGGCTGGTGTTCGATGTCGACGCCACGCTGGTGGTCCGCTCGGACCAGCCCGATGCATTCGCCGACGACTTCTCCGGCGATCCGCTGGTTGGTTCGGCCCTGCGCCGGCTGGCGCCCCAGAGCGGCTTCTGGCGCATGGGGGATCGCCTCTACCAGGCCGCGGTGATGCCGCTGATCCAGGGCGGCGGCCTGGTCGGCTTCGTGCTGCTGGCCTACCAGGTCGACGACACCCTGTGCCGCGACATCGCGCGCGTGTCCGAGGCGCAGCTGGCGTTCTGGCTGCCGGGCGAGGACGGCCCCGTGCTGGCCGCCAGCTCGCTGGAGCCCGACGCAGCGGCCCGCCTGCAGGCCACCCTGTCCGCGCGCGAGGACCTGCGCACCGCCCTGCAGCAGGGACATCCGCTGGACCGGGTGGCGCTCACGCTTGACGGCAGCAGTTGGTTGCTGAACCTGCGTCCGACCGCGGTCGAGGGCGATGCCGGCCTCGGCGCCGTGTCGTCCCTTGCGTCGGGCGAAGCGGCCATGGGCGGCTACCGCGACCTGCTCAACCTGCTGCTGGTGGTCGGCGTGGTCACCCTGCTGGTCGCGTTGCCGGTGTCGTTCTGGCTCACGCGCCGCAGTCTGGCGCCGGTCCGGCGGCTGGCGCAGGCCGCCGAGCAGGCCGCCGCCGGCAACTACGAGACCACGGTGGGCGTGGGCGGCAAGGACGAGCTCGCCCAGCTCGGCCGGGCGCTGGACTCGCTCCTGTCCGACCTGCGCGAGAAGCGCGACATCGAAGGTTATGTTGCCACCTTCTCGCGCTTCGTTCCGGAAGTCGAGGCCGCGGCGCCCGCGCCAGCGCGCGGCCTGCCCGAGGAACCGGCGCGGATCGAGGATTGCGTGCTGCTTGGCCTGGCCTGGCCGGCGGAGCTGGCGCTCGAACCGGGCGCCGAGGTCGATGCGCGGGTGCGGCAGCGCCTGGATCAGGCCCGGCGCCTTCTGCGCGGTCGCCTGGTGGGCGGCGAGGGCCAGCGCCTCGTCTTCGCCTTCGCGGGCGAGGCGCGCTGGACGCAGGCCCTCTGCGCGGTACGCCGGCTGCTGGCGGAGGCCGGCGGTTCGGCACCGGCCATCGCCCTCACCGCGGGTCCGGCGCTGAGCGCGCGTGCTGGCGCCGACGGTCAGCGCAGCCTGCTGGGCCTGGCCGCCTACCAGCTCGATCGCCTGCTGTGCGAGGCCGCGCCGGGCGAGGCCCTGGTGGCGCGGGCCGCGGGCGAGGTCCTGCAGGCCGAGTTCGGCGAAGCCCTGCTCAGCCCTGCGGTGGGCGCCCTCGGCGGCAAGCGCTGCTTCGCGCTGCGCGCCGATGCCCTGGCGGAGCTGGAGGAGCCTGCGGCCGAAGCCACGGCGACGGTGGTGACGCCGGTGGCGCAGGGGGTGCGCGGGGCGGGCGATACGCCGCAGCCGGGCGAACGCCTGGGCGGCCGCTATGAGCTGCTCACCCGCCTCGGCGAGGGCGGCATGGGTGTGGTGTACAAGGCGCGCGACCTGGAACTGGACGACGTGGTCGCGATCAAGATGCTCAAGCCGGGCGCGCTGCTCGATGCCGAGCAACTCGAACGCCTCAAGGACGAGATCCGCCTCGCGCGCAAGATCACCCACCCGAACGTGCTGCGCACCTTCGACTTCGGCGAGATCAATGGCCGTCCCTTCATTTCGATGGAGTTCGTGCGTGGCGTGACCCTGCGCGACCTGCTGGAGCAGTCCGGACGCCTGCCGTACTCCGCCGGCCTGCGCATTGCGCGGCAGTTCTGTGCGGGCCTCGCGGCGGCGCACGAGGTCGGCGTCCTGCACCGCGACATCAAGCCCGAGAACCTGATCCTGGAGCAGGGCGGCAACGCCAAGCTGATGGACTTCGGCATCGCGCGTCCGGTCCAGCGGCAGGCACCCGGCCACACCCAGCCCGGGATGTTCGTCGGCACACCGGCCTATTCCGCGCCCGAGCAGCTCACCGGCGAAGAGGTCGATCCGCGCTCGGACATCTACTCGGCCGGCGTGATGTTCTCCGAGATGTTCTGCGGTGGATTGCCCTACGGCGGCAAGAGCACGATGGAGATCTACATGGCCCAGCTGCAGCAGGAACCGCGCCGTCCGTCGGAGATCTGGCCGGACGTGCCGGAAGCGCTTGAGTCGATCATCCTGCGCTGCGTGGCGCGCGACCCGGCGCAGCGCTTCCAGAGCGCCGCCGAACTGGGCGCGGCCCTGGCCGAGCTGCGCGCATGAGCCGGCGCCGTTCGCTCTGGCCGCTGCTCCTGGCCCTGGCTGCGCCGGCGCTGGCCCTGGGCCAGGGCACGGAGCCGGACTGGGAGCTGGCGGACGACGCGGTGGTCGAGGACTCGGTCGCGCGCTGGGAGGCCCTGCTGCTGCTGCGCGGCGACCGCGTCACCGGCCTGCCCGGCGGACGCGCCGACCTCGAGCGCGTGCGGGCGCGGCTGCAGCTGGCGTACCGCTCCGAGCCCGAGTCCGGATGGCGCTATGGGTTGGCCGCGCGCCTGAGGGCCGGCAGCGACAGCAACCGCGACAACCTGCGCAACAACGACAACGAAAAAAGCGACGGTGCCGAGTTGGCCGAAGCCTGGATCGGTTGGCGCAGCGGCCCGGTCGAGCTGAGCCTGGGCAAGGCACCCTCGGCCCTGGCGCTGACGCCCCTGCTGTGGGATGGCGACCTGCGGCCGCTCGGCGCGGCGCTGGCGCTCTCGCGGCCGAGCGGCGATTTCAACCGCTGGGAGCTGGTCGCAGGCTGGGCCGATCCCGACCATCCGCTCGGCGGTTCGGTGGGTCTGGCCGGTCTGCAGGCGGGCTGGCACTGGCGCGAAGGCGCGCCCGTGAGTGGGTCCCTGCGACTCGGACTGCTGGATTTTTCCGGACTCGACTCGCTCGCGCGCGCGGGCCTGGGCCGTGGCAACAGCCTTGCCGCGGGGCGCTTCGTGAATGACTACCGGCTGCTCGACCTGCAGGGCGAGCTCCGTCTGCGCCTTGCCCAGCGTCCGCTCGTGGCGGGGCTTGATCTGGTGCGCAACCTGGACGCGCCAAGCCAGCGCGATGGTGCCCGCTTCAGCCTGGTGCTGGGCGAACTGGCTGCGCCCGGGGACTGGGAGTTCGGGCTCGCCCTGCAGCGCTTCCAGCGCGATGCGGTGGTCGCTGCGTATACCTCCGACGACTGGTGGTTCCATACCGCCGCGCGCGGCTGGATGCCCTGGGTTGGCTACGCCGCGGGCAGCCGCTGGAACCTGCGTCTGTCCGGGTTCCGCGAGACGCGCGACGGACCCGGCGACGTCACCGATCGCGTGCTGCTGGACCTGAGCGCCCGCTGGTGACGCATACTTGACCGCCATGCAGCTCCGATTTCCCGACACCGTTCACCCCGAAGCCACGCTCGCGGTCGGCCGTACCGTGATCGGTGCCGGCCCGGGGGCTGACATCAGCCTGCCCCAGGCGGGACTGCGCGCCCGTCACGTCGCGATCGACGTGCATCCGCAGCGCGGCCTCAGCCTGAGCGTGCTGGAGCCGGGCGCGGGCGTGCATGTGAACGGGCGGCCGGTCGGCGAGTTCGCCTTCCTGCGCCCTGGCGACTGCATCGCGCTTGGCAGCCTGCGCATGGAGCTGGCCTCCAGCCGGCCGGCGATCCGCCCGCAGCGCAGCGGCGGCGATCCGCCGGCGATGGATACGCAGAACGCCGGTGCCGCGTCGCGCGTCGTCCTGCGCGGCGTGTCGGGCAAGCATTTCGGCCGCTCGATCGGACTCGCCAGCTGGCCGGTGGTGGGCAGCGGGCCGCAGGCCGAACTGCGCCTGGATGATGCCGCGGTGGGCGCGACCCAGGCGCGCTTCGAACTCTGGCCGACCGCGGTGGTGCTGCGCGAACTGGCGCCGTCCGAGGGCATCCGGGTGAACGGTCGCACCGTGCACGAAACCGAGCTGCGCCACGGCGACCAGGTCGTTTTCGACCAGCACCGGTTCGTGCTCGAGGCGCCCGGTCTTCCGCCGCCCAACACCATGCGGCCGCCGATCACCGGCGTGCAGGATGCGGTCCCGGCCAACCTCGCCGGTCCCGACCCCGCGGCGCGCGGTGGCGAGGCTCCGGCGTCCACCGGTTCGCCGCTGTGGTGGCTGGTCGGTGCGGCCGCACTGATCGGTCTCGGCTTCGCCGCGCTGCTGCTCTGAAACCGGCATCGGGCGCAAGTCCCGGGGGTATACTCCCGAGCCAGGATGCGCCGCCGCCGTGCGCGCGTCCGGACTTCAGGGGCCCGCATGAGTTTCGCCGAGTCGTTTCGCCATTCCGATACGCTGGTGGCGGTGTTGCGGGCGGACGACAGCCGTTTCCTCGGCGTGAACGCCGCCTTCGAGGCGCGCACCGGTTACCGCGCCGGGGACGTGCTCGGCAAGCGTCCGATCGATATCGACCTCTGGCCTGAGCAGGACGTCCGCGCCAAGATCTGGGGCCGCATCCGCAGCGAGGGCAAGGTCCGCGCCCTGACCATCCCGTTCCGCCGCCGGGACGGCAGCATCTGGACCGGCCTGCTCGACTGCGAGCT
>JANJTY010000420.1 GCA_024710865.1 Lysobacteraceae bacterium
CAAGCCCAGCACCACGGTCAACATCACCTACCTGGTCGGCTCGCGCCACGAGAACTACGGCGAGACCGGCATGGCGCACCTGCTCGAGCACCTGCTGTTCAAGGGCACGCCGACGCACGCCGACATCCCCGGCGAGATGAAAAAGCGCGGCATCAACTACAACGCCACGACCTGGCTCGACCGCACCAACTACTTCGGCAGCTTCAACGCCGATGCGGAGGTGCTGGACTGGCTGCTGACGCTCGAAGCCGACCGCATGATGAATTCCTTCGTGGCGCGCAAGGATCTCGACAGCGAGATGACCGTGGTGCGCAACGAGATGGAAGCCGGCGAGAACAGCCCCTTCCGCGTCCTGCTCGACCGCCTCGGCTCGACCGCCTTCCTCTGGCACAACTACGGCAACAGCACGATCGGCGCGCGCGCCGACGTGGAGAACATGCCGATCGAGCGCCTGCAGGCCTTCTACAAGCGTTTCTACCGCCCCGACAACGCCACCCTGCTGGTCGCCGGCCGCTTCGATCCGGAGACCACGCTGGCGCGCATCAACGCCATCTTCGGGGCGATCCCGAAGCCCGACGTGCCGGTCGAGACCACCTACACCCGCGAGCCGGTGCAGGACGGCGAGCGCGAGGTCACCATCCGCCGCGTCGGCGAGGCCCAGTTCATCGGCGCCCACTACCATGCGCCCGGCGGCGCGCACCCGGATTCGGCCGCGCTCGAACTGCTGGCCTCGATCCTCGGCGACACCCCGGCCGGCCGCCTGCACAAGGCCCTGGTCGAGTCGCAGCAGGCCACCTTCGTCACCGCCTTCTATTTCCTGCTGGCCGAGCCGGGCAGCCTGTACCTGCTCTCGCAGCTGCCCAAGGAAGCCGACATCGACGCCGTCGCCGCGCGCTTCGTCGGCCTGGTTGAATCGCTGCGCGAGACCCCCATCACGCAGGCCGAACTGGACGACGCCAAGCAGCGCCTGGCCAAGGACTGGCAGCTGACCTTCAACGATTCCTCGCGCCTTGCGTTCTCCCTGTCCGAGTCGATCGCGCAGGGCGACTGGCGCCTGTTCTTCCTGCAGCGCGACCGGGTCGAGCAGGCCACCCTGGCCGACGTGCAACGCGTCGCCGAGGCCTACCTGAAGCCGGCCAACCGCACCCTGGGCAAGTTCATCCCGACCGAGAGACCGGACCGCGCCGAGGTGCCGGAAGGCCCGAGCATGGCCGAGGCCCTGAAGGACTTCGTACCGCGCGAGGCCCTGGCCGAGGGCGAGGTGTTCGACCCCAGCCCGGCCAACATCGAGGTACGCACCCGCGAGATCACGCTCGCCAACGGCACGAAGCTGGTCCTGCTGCCGAAGAAGAACCGCGGCGAGACCGTCAGCCTGAACCTCAATTTCCGCTTCGGCGCCGAGGCCGACCTGCACGGCAAGGCGGAGGCCGCCTCCTTCGCCGCCGCGATGCTGATGCGCGGCACGCAGGGTATGAACCGCGAGGAGATCTCGCGCCGGGTCGACGCCCTGCAATCCCAGCTCAACGTCTACGGCGACGCACAGAATCTCTCCGCCACCGCCACCAGCACGCGCGCCAACCTGCCGGCGCTGATGGACCTGCTGGCCGAAGTGCTGAAGCAGCCCTCCTTCCCCGAGTCGGAGTTCGAGCAGCTCAAGTCCCAGTGGATCGCCGGCATCCAGAGCCAGATGACCGAGCCGCAGGCCATCTCCAGCAACGCCATGGCGCGCCACTTCAACCGCTACGAGCGCGGCCACCCCAAGTACGCCGCCACCTTCGCGGAGCAGCTCGAGGACGTGCGCGCGGTGACCCTGGCCGACGTGCGCGCCTTCCACGAAGCCTTCCACGGCGCCGGCTCCGGCGAGATCGCGGTGGTCGGCGACTTCGATGCCGAGGCGTTCAAGGCCCAGGCCGAAGCCCTGTTCGGCGGCTGGACCAGCGCAGAACCCTACGCGCGCATGGAAGACCCGGCGCCGCAGGTCGAGACCGTGGCCCAGCGCATCGAAACCCCGGACAAGGCCAATGCCGTGATCCAGATGCGCGCCGCCTTCGCGATGGACGACTCCCATCCCGACTTCGCCGCCCTCACCGTCGCCAACTACGTGCTCGGCGGCGGCTCGCTCAAGTCGCGCCTGGCCGACCGCGTGCGCCAGACCGAGGGCCTGAGCTACGGCGTCGGCTCGCGCTTCTCGGCCGCGGCGCAGGACGCCAACGCCTCGCTCAGCGCCTTCGCCATCGCCGCACCGGAAAACATCGACAAGGTCGAGGCGGCGATCCGCGAGGAGCTGGCCCGCCTGCTCAAGGACGGCATCGAGCCGGCCGAGTTCGAGGACGCGGTCAAGGGCCTGCTGCAGGCTCGTCAGCTCAGCCGCGGCGAGGACGCGAGCCTCGCCGGCCAGCTCCGCTTCGCGCGCGAGGTCGGGCGCGACATGCAGTGGGCCGCGAACCTGGAAGCGCAGCTCGCCAAGCTCGGCAAGGCCGAAGTCGAGGACGCCATGCGCCGCCACTTCGGCGCGCTGCAGCTCTCGGTCTTCGCGGCGGGCGATTTCGCCAAGCTGGCGGGCACGAAGGACTGAAGTCGATAGCGCCGCTCGCCCGCGCGGCGCGCGCGCATTCGAAGCCAGGCCTGCTCCTCGCCTTGCCCGCGAAGCGGGGAGGGGAAGGTCGGGAGGGGGTCGCTCCTTCAGCGCCAGAGCACCCCACCCCGGCCCTCCCCTTCGCCTGTGGCGAAAGGGAGGGAGCATCGGGTGCCGCGGTGGCGTCAATGGCCATGGCCCGCAGCGTCGCTGCTGCCGTCGGGACGCCAGTGCGCCCTCGCTCACCCGCTGGCGGATTGGGAATCCGCCCTGCGGCGTGGCGCTGTGACTGCGGGAGCTGCCAGCGCCGCAGGCTCGACCTGGCGCCATTGGCCCGGCGTCAGCCCATCGACGCGCACCCCACCGATCGCAACGCGCACCAGGCGCAGCGTGGGCAGGCCGACGGCGGCCGTCATGCGCCGCACCTGGCGGTTGCGTCCCTCGCGGATGACGAGCTCGATCCAGGCATCCGGCACCGATTTGCGGAAGCGCACCGGCGGATCGCGCGGCCACAGCCAGTCCGGCGCGGCGAGGCGGCGGCAGTCCGCCGGCAGGGTAGGCCCGTCCTTCAGCCCCACGCCGCGGCGCAGGGCCGCGAGCTGCGCCTCCTGCGGCTCGCCCTCGACCTGCACCGCGTAGGTCTTGGGCAGCTTGAAGCGCGGATCGGCGATGCGCGCGATCAGCGGGCCGTCGTCGGACAGCAGCAGCAGGCCTTCCGAATCGGCATCCAGGCGCCCGGCCGGATACACCGCGGGCGGCAGGCCGAAGTCCGCCAGCGTCGGCCGCGGCGGATCGCTGCGGTCGGTGAACTGGCAGAGCACGCCGAAGGGCTTGTTGAAGGCGATCAGCATGGCCGCCGCCTGCCGTTGGCCGTGCGAGCGTGCCAACTCACGCCTCGCGCTCCCAGGTCAGCGTGGACAGATCGAGGACGAAGGCCCCGGACAACGGACCGCTCGTCTCCTTCCCGCCCACCAGGCGCTCCACCCTGCCGCCGCTGACGCGGATCCGCTCCGGCGCGATCAGCGCGGCCCGGTGCCGATGCAGCCAGCCCGGCGCGTCACCGCGGACGGCGAGGCGGCGCATCGCCAGCGTGCGGATGTCCAGCTCGAACACCGGGGTCCGTCCGAAATCACGCCGCCCCTGGTAGCCCAGGCTGCCGATCAGCGCGAGGCGCTCGCCCACCAGGGTCGCGCTGAGGAAATCGGTCGGCGGAAACACATCCTCAGGGTAGCCAAGGATATCGATGCGCCCGTCCGGATGGTGCACGAACACGTCATTGTAGATGCAGAAATCCGGATCGTAGTAGTCCTCGTGCTCGCCGCCGACCTGCACGATGCGG
>JANJTY010000462.1 GCA_024710865.1 Lysobacteraceae bacterium
CGGGATTGCCCTGGATGTAGCGGACCTGGCCGTCCTTGAGCCAAACCTTGATCCCGCACCTGCAGGCGCACATGTAGCACGTGGTCGTCTTGACCTCGTCGCCGGGCGGCGCGTGCAGATCGATCGATGGCTCAGCCATGCGCTGTGCGCCTGTTTATGGCGTGCAAGGGTCGGTTCATCGGGCATGCAGTGTGACGCGGGGGCGATGGTTTAGCATGCGGGCGCCTGCAAGGACAGGTTTGACCCATGTGCCGAATCCTGCTCATTCCTCTACTGTTGCTGCTCGCCAGCCCGCTGCACGCCGGCCCGCGGCTTGGCGTCGGCGTCGCCGATGAGGTTGATGGCAAGCCAGCAGGCATGGCCACGGTCGGCTGGCTCACGTCGCACGCACATCCCTGGGAGGTGCTTGGCGGCTACATCGCCAAGCGTCGCAACGTCCATCATGCCGACGTGCCGGACGCCATCTTCGTGGCGCTGAGCCGTCGACTGCAGGGCGAGCGCTGGTTCGCCAGCGCCGGCATCGCGCATGTGGACGAAGACAACGAAGTGCTGTCCGGCCACTTCCAGTTCCTTACCGGCGCGGGCTACGCCGGCGACGACTGGAGCCTGTCGCTGCGCCACCTGTCCAATGCCTCGACCGCTGGCCGCAACCGCGGCGAGACCTTCCTGCTGGTCGAGTTCAACCTCCCGGCGCCGAAGCGCTGAGCCTCAGCGGCAGCGATGGCGGCGCTCGCGGTGGATCAGGTCGCGGCGCTCTTCGTCGCGGGTCGCGCTGGCGAGCAAGCTGCGGATGTCGATGCAGGGGTCGCGCCCACCGCCAAAGAACATCGCGCCGATCCCGGCCACGATGTCGGCCGGCGAGAGCTGACGGCGCATCACGATGCCCTCGACGTAGGCCTCCTCGCGTCCGGCCAGGCGCACGGGTGGCGGACGCAGCGGGTCGCGCTTCGGCAGCGGACCGGGATCGCGGAAAGGGGCGGGCAGGCGCAGGTCGAGCGCGCGCGAGGGGTCTGGTTCGGCGCTTGCAGTCGGAGCCGATTCGGTCGATCGGGTCAGGGGCGTCGCCTGAGGCTGCGCCGGGCGGGTCGCGCGCGGCGGCGCGAGCAATGCCGGCGGCGGTGCGGGCGCCCCGAGCAGGCTGCGCGGCGGCAGAAAGACTACTTCGGTGCGTTGCGGTGGTGCGCTGCGGGGCTCGGACGCTGTTCGTGGTTCGGGCCGCGCCAGCAGCAGCGCCAGAACGGCCGCATGTACCAGTGCGGTGACGGCGAGGGCCGGCAGGCTGGGGCCGTGTCGTCGCGGCGGGGGCGTCGCGTTCGCGTCCATGCGGCTGCGTGTCGGAAGGGAACCCGCAGCCTAGCGGGACGAACGTTCGGATCGGATTAAGTCCGCATTGGATTTCCGTTGCGCGTGCCCCGCGCGCCGCATAATGCGGGCATGGACCGCTACGAACGCATTCTCGCCCTGCACCGCCAGCTCAAGGCCGCGCGCTATCCGGTGCCGCTCAAGCGCCTGATGGACGATCTGGCCTGCTCGCGCGCCACCGTCTACCGCGACATCGCCTTCCTGCGCGACGCGCTGGGCGCACCGATCGACAAGAGCAGCGATCCCGAAGGCTTCCATTACGCGCCGGAGGAGGCCGAACGCTTCGAACTGCCCGGCCTCTGGCTCAACTCGGAGGAGCTGCACGCCCTGCTCGCGGCGCAGCAGC
This sequence comes from Lysobacteraceae bacterium, assembly GCA_024710865.1. Lineage (GTDB taxonomy): Bacteria > Pseudomonadota > Gammaproteobacteria > Xanthomonadales > Xanthomonadaceae > JANJTY01. The sequence goes on from JANJTY010000462.1 coordinate 1,709, forward strand.
TGCTGGCGCGTACCGGCCCCGGCATCCTGTCCGAGGCATTGGCGCCGCTGCAGACGCGGATCGAATCGCTGCTGTCCGAACAGGCGCGCGGCAAGCGCTGGCCGCTGGAGCGCATCCGCGTCACCGCCAGCGGCACGCGCCGGCTCGACCAGGCCTCGTTCCGCACCGTCGCCACCGCCGTGCTTGACCGCCAGCAGCTCGCCTTCGACTACCGCGCCCGCTCGACCGATGCGCCCACGCGTCGCCGGGTTTCGCCGCAGCGCCTGACCCACTACCGCGACAACTGGTACCTGGACGCCTTCGACCACGAGCGCGACGCGCTGCGCAGCTTCGCGGTCGACCGCATGCGCAACGCGCGCGTGCTGGACGAGGCCGCGCGCGACGTGCCCGAGGCCGAACTCGACGCCCAGCTCGCCTCCAGCTACGGCATCTTCTCCGGCCCGCCCAAGGGCTGGGCGGTGATCCGCTTCAGCCCGCATGCCGCGCGCTGGGTGGCTGACGAGCACTGGCATTCCAAGCAGGAAGGCCGCTTCCTGCCCGACGGCAGCTTCGAACTGCGCCTGCCCTACTCCAACCCGCGCGAACTGCTGATGGACGTGCTGCGCTACGGCCCCGACGCCGAGGTGATGGAGCCGGCCAGCCTGCGCAGCGAGGCGAAGATCCTGCTCAAGCTGGCGGTGGCGGGGTACGAGTAGAGTCGGGATTGGGGATTCGTAGTACAGGGTGTCCGGCCCGTTTGATCTTGGACGACCTGCACGAGCGCGCCGGCAGTGCGGGCGTGCTGCACCGGCATGGCGGATGATTCGAGCACCGCTGCTTCGACGGCGGCGCGCCATGGGCCGGCATCGAAATCCCGGCCGATGCCGTCTCGGCCCCACGTCAGCGCCGCTCGCCGCCGCGCGGCGCGCGCTGCGGCGGACCGCTTCGACCCGCTGTGGCCTGGCTCGGCGAGGCACTGCCCGCCGCGGCCTGGGACGCGGCCGCGCAGGCCATCGAGCGCGCCGACCTGGCGCGCCGCTGCGGAGCACGGGCGCTGGAGATCGACCCCGAGCCCAGCGC
>JANJTY010000477.1 GCA_024710865.1 Lysobacteraceae bacterium
GGCACAGTCCTCCGGACAGCCGCCGGTCTTGACCGAAAGCAGGGTCGAGACCTGCACCTCGGTGGGATCGAAATGCTGCCGGTGGACCTCGGCGGCGCGGTGCATCAGCTCCGGGAAGGGCAGGGCGAACAGGGCCAGCACTTCCTCCCGGGTCCAGTCGTGGCGCAGGGAAGCGGACATTAGCGAATCAAGGGCTTAGAGTGCGCGAAGTCTGGTCGCGGCCGGGAGGGCTGTCAACCTGAACACGGCAATGTTCCGGCGCCTCGGCGCGGCCCTCGGGCGCCTGCTGCTGCCGCCGCGCTGCCTGCTTTGCGGCGCCGCGGGCGATGCGGGCCTCGACCTGTGCCGGGACTGCCGCAGCGCGCTGCCCTGGCAGACCTCGGCCTGCGCACGCTGCGCCCTGCCGCTGCCGCAGGCGGCGCCGTTCTGCGGCGCCTGCCAGCGCACGCCGCCCAGCTTCGACGCGGCCTGGGCCACATTTGCGTACGCGCCGCCGCTCGACCGCCTGCTGCCGCGCTTCAAGTTCCACGCCGACCTGGCCGCCGGCGCCCTGCTGTCCCAGCTCATGCGCGAAGCGCCGCCGCCGCTCGCGGTCGATGCCCTGCTGCCGGTGCCGCTGCACCCCGGGCGCCTGCGCGAGCGCGGCTTCAACCAGGCCCTGGAGCTGGCCCGGCCGCTGGCGCGCGGGCGCGGCGTTCCGCTACGTCCGGACTTGCTGCAACGGGTGCGCGCTACGCCGGCGCAGACCACGCTGGATGGCGCGGCGCGGCGACGCAACCTGCGCGAAGCCTTCGTCGCGCCCGGCCCGGTGCCGGTGCGCGTGCTGCTGGTCGACGACGTGATGACCACCGGCACCACGCTCGCTGCCTGCGCCGATGCGCTCAAGCGCGCCGGTGCGCAGTGGGTCGGATGCTGGGTGGCGGCACGGGTGGGCGCGCCCTAGGGGGCTTTCAGCACGGTGTCGGCGTACCGCCTTCGCGGAGCAGGCAGGCGCAAGAATGGCGCAGTCGCGCTTTCAGCTTTCGATCGCCGGCGAGATCCAGGCGTTGGACCCACCTGATGGCAGCGGCGCAGCGCAGCGCTGCAGCGCCGGTTTCATCCCCCTCCCTTTCGCCGGAGGCGAAGGGGAGGGCCGGGGAGGGGTGCTTCCCAGGATCAGAGCACCCCCTCCCAGCCGCCCGGCCCTGCGGCGTAGCCTTGGGGCGTTCTTCGGCACGCGAGCCTGTGGCTCGCAAGCGTGCCTCATCACCCCCCTACCCGCTGCGCGGGCAAGGGAAGGGGCAGACGCGCCGCTCGGTCGGTCTGCGCCGCGTGGGCTGCCTCAGCGCACCACCGGGTCCAGCGCCAGGCCCAGCCAGAGCACCAGCCCGACCCAGTTGTTGTGCAGGAAGGCGCGGAAGCAGCGCTCGCGCGAGCGGTCGCGGCCCTGCCAGAACTGCCAGGCGACCAGCAGCCCGGCGAGGCCGAGCGCGGCGAAGTAGATCCAGCCCAGGCCGGCGCGCTGGCCGACCAGGCCCATGCTGATGAGGAAGCCGCCCTGCAGCACGCCCAGCGCGACGAGGTCGGCATCGCCGAACAGGACCGCGGTGGACTTGGCGCCGGCCTTGATGTCGTCTTCGCGATCGACCATCGCGTACCAGGTGTCGTAGGCGGTCGACCACAGCACGTTGGCGAGGAAGGCCAGCCAGGCCAGCGGTGGCACCTCGCCGGTGACCGCGGCGAAGGCCATCGGGATCGACCAGCCGAAGCTGATCCCGAGGTAGACCTGCGGCAGGTAGGTGTAGCGCTTTAGGAAGGGATAGGTGCAGGCAAGGAAGACCGCCACCAGGGTCAGGTATACCGTGAGGCGGTTGGTCAGCAGCACCAGGCCAAAGGCGACCAGCATCAGCACGCTGAACAGGGCCAGCGCCTCGCGCGTCGACACGGCGCCGGTGGCAAGCGGGCGCTCGCGCGTGCGCTCGACCTGGCCGTCCAGCCAGCGATCGGCGTAATCGTTGACGATGCAGCCGGCCGAACGCGTCAGCCATACGCCGGCGGTAAAGATCGCGAGCACGCCGAGCGGCGGGAAGCCCTCGGCCGCCAGCCAGAGTCCCCACCAGGTCGGCCAGAGCAGCAGCAGCCAGCCAATCGGCCGGTCGGCGCGCACCAGCGTCCAGTACAGCCGTGCGCGTTCCTTCCAGACCGGCTGCGCCAGCGCCTGGGTTGCCGGGTGCCGCGGCGCGGGCTGGGGGCGGCGAATGGCCTGGGCTTTGCGACGGGCGGTCATGCGCAACAGGGTAGCCGGAAAGGGCGCCGCGCGGCCCTGCCCGCCGCCGCGGCGCGCTATGCTCGCTGCGCCCCACCGCCGGAGCTTCGACATGCGATGCCTGATCCCGCTCGCCGCCATCCTCGCCGGCAGTGCGCTGGGCGCCTGCGCCACCCGCCCGCCGCCTCCGGATGCGCAGGTGGTCAGCACGCTCAAGCCGCACAGCGGCTACCGTCTCGGCCAGGCCCTGGCGCGCGAGGCCCTGCCGGCGGGCAGCCTGGTGCTGGAAGGCGAGACTGCGCTGCAGGCCCTGGTCGAATGGCGGCGCGATGGCGGCGCCAGCCTGCGCGCGGTGGCGGCGCAGGAGGCCAACCTGAGCGTGGCCTTCGCCGAAGGCGGCGCCGAGCACAGCGCGATCGACGTGAAGAACGCCAGCGGCCGGAACCTCAAGCTCGACCTGTTCGTCTCGCGCGACGGGCGCGACTTCGCCTACGCCGAGTCCTGTCCGGTCGGGCCGGCGGCCGGGGCGTACGCTCAGTGGCCGCAGCGCATCGTGGCGGTGGCGATCGCCAACCCGCGCGAGGCCAACGCGGAAACCTGCGACTAGCCGTTGCCCACCCGCGCCGAAGCGTTGCCCCGCGTGGCGTCGCCCGGCGTAGCATTGGCACCCAGCCGCCCAGGATTCGCCCATGGCCACGCTGGCCTCATCTCCTCCCGTCGCCCGTGGCTTCGGCCTTTCGCGTCACGGCCTGTTCTGGCCGCTGCACGCCTCGGGCTGGGTAGCCTATTTCCTGCTCGGCTTCCTGTCTGCGCTCGCGCACGGAAAGGGCGCCGGCTATTGGGTGGTGCCTTTCGCCACTGCCTGCGCCGGTTTCGCCGGTACGCTGGGGCTGCGCTATCTCCTGCGCGCCAGCTGGGGCCTGCCGCCGGCGCGCATGCTCGCCCTCGCGGCGCTGCCTGTGCTGCTGGCCTCGGCCCTGATGGGCGCCGCCTACGTGCTGGTGCTGCTCGAGTGGTGCGAGACCTGCCGGCCGTCCAGCCGCATGGCCTACTTCGCCTATGCGGTCAGCCACGTCTACGTGGTGCTGGCCTGGGTCGGGCTCTACCTGGGCATCAAGTACTACCGCCAGCTGCAGGACGAGACCCGTCGCACCCTGGCGGCGAACGCGATGGCGCACCAGGCGCAGCTCAAGATGCTGCGCTACCAGCTCAATCCGCATTTCCTGTTCAACACCCTGAACGCGATTTCCACCCTGGTGCTGGACCGCGACAACGCCACCGCCAACCGCATGGTGCAGGGCCTGTCGGCCTTCCTGCGCCACTCGCTCGACAACGATCCGATGCAGCGCGTAACGCTCAAGCAGGAGCTGGATGCGCTGAATCTATACCTCGGCATCGAGAAGGTGCGCTTCGCCGAGCGCCTGCAGCTGGAGACCGCGGTCGAGGGCGAGTGCTGGAACGCGCTGCTGCCCAGCCTCCTGCTGCAGCCCCTGGTCGAGAACGCCATCAAATACGCCGTCGCGCGCCAGGTGCGGGGCGGGACGCTCGGGCTGGCGGCGCGGCGCGAGGACGACACGCTGGTGCTGGAGGTGTCCGACGACGGCCCCGGCTGTGGCGAGCTCAAGCCCGGGCAGGTACCGGCCGGCAACGGCGTCGGCCTGCGCAACACGCACGAGCGCCTGCAGGTGCTCTACGGCGCGCGCGCCAGCGTCGAGATCGGCGCGCGCGTGGGCGGTGGCACCTGCGTGCGCCTGCGCCTGCCCTTCGAGCGTGCCGGGTCGGCGCGGGAGTAGGCAGCATGTCCCGCATCCGTGTCCTCATCGTGGACGACGAGCCGCTCGCGCGACGCGGCCTGGAACTGCGCCTGGGCGATGCCGGTGACATCGAGTTGGTCGGCCAGTGCGGCGACGGCGAGGCGGCGCTGGCGGCGATTGCCGAGCTGCAGCCGGATCTGGTCTTCCTGGATGTGCAGATGCCTGGCCTCGACGGCTTTGCCACCCTGCGCGCCTTGCCGGCGGCGCAGATGCCGCTGGTGGTCTTCGTGACCGCCTTCGACCACTACGCCATCCGCGCCTTCGAGGCCTCGGCAGTGGACTACCTGCTCAAGCCGGTGGACGAGGCGCGCCTGCACCAGGCCCTGTTCCGGGTGCGCGAGACCCTGGCGCAGCGCAGCGCCGAGGCCCACTGCGGACGCCTGCTCAACCTGCTCGGCGAGGTCAGCGGCAAGCCGGCGCTGAGCCTGGACGAGGCGCTGGCGGCGCAGTCGGCCTCCGAGCTGCGCCAGGCCGAGCGACTGGTCCTGCGCGACGGTCACCGCACCCTGCGCGTGGACCTTGCCGCGATCCGCTGGATCGACGCCGCCGGCGATTACATGTGCATCCACACCGATGCCGACACCCACGTGGTGCGCGCCACCCTGCGCGAGCTCGAATCCCAGCTCGACCCGCAGCGCTTCCTGCGCGTGCACCGCTCGACCATGGTCAACGCCGCGCGCGTGGTCGAGCTCACACCGCATTCCAACGGCGAGAGCTTCCTG
>JANJTY010000507.1 GCA_024710865.1 Lysobacteraceae bacterium
GGAAGCGTGGCAAAAAGACCAGCAGGTCGTGTCCCAGCCGGGCCCGGACAGCGTTGCGACGCAACCGCTGGAGAACGCCGCGCCGGGCACCCTGACCGAGGCCGTGCCCACCGGCGCCCTGGCTCCCAGCGGCGCGGTGCCGGACCCGATTGCCGCGCCCGAAGCGGCATCCGTACCGCTCCCGGCGCTTGAGCCCTCGGCGGGCGATGCGCGCCTGCTGACCCTGAGCAACGACGTGCTGCGCCTCACCATCGACACCCGCGGCGGCAGCGTGGTGGGCGCCGAACTGCTGGACTATGGCCAGACCGCGGAGGCCGCGGCGCCGCGCGTCGAGCTGCTCAGCCGTCGACCCGAGCGCCTGTTCCACGCGCAGAGCGGCCTGATCGCGGCGACCGCTGGCGCGACGGCGCCCACCCACCAGGCCCTGTTCGACGCCGAGGGCGACACCTTTAACCTTGCCGTCGGCGCCGAAGCGGTTGAATTGCCCCTACGCTGGAGCGATGCATCCGGCCTGGAGTTGAGCAAGCGCCTGGTGCTGCGGCGCGGTTCCTACGTGGTCGAGGTGCACAACACCCTGCACAACCGGAGCGAAACCGCCTGGCGCGGCAACCACTATCGCCAGCTGCTGCGCGTGCCGCCGCCCAAGCCAAAGGGCAGCCAGTTCACCAACCCGGAGCTGTACAGCTTCGTCGGCGCGGCCTGGTACAACCCGGTCGACAAGTTCGAGAAGCTCACATTCGAGGACTTCGACCCGAAGGCGCCAACGGCCCTCGATCAGAACGGTGGCTGGACTGCCATGCTCCAGCACTATTTTTTCGCCGCGTGGATCCCGCCGGCCGAAGAGACTGTGCGCGTGGGCACGGCGGCCCTGTCCGGCGGGCAGTACCTGATCCGCGAGGTGGGTCCGGGATTCGAGCTCGCGCCCGGTGAACAACGCGAACACAGCGCGCGTCTGTACGTCGGTCCCAAACTGCAGGATCAGCTGGCCGATGTGGCGCCCGGACTGGAACTGGCGATCGACTACGGCATCTTCACCCTGCTGGCCGAGCCGCTGTTCATCCTGCTCTCCTTCCTGCACTCGCTGTTCGGCAACTGGGGCTGGGCCATCATCGCCCTGGTGGTGCTGATCAAGCTCGCCTTCTTCAAGCTGTCAGAGGCGCAGTACAAGAGCTTCGCCAAGATGCGCGCGGTGCAGCCGCGCATCGAAGCGCTGAAAGAGCGCTATGGCGACGACAAGCAGAAGTTCCAGATGGCGATGATGGAGCTGTACAAGAAGGAGAAGATCAACCCGATGGGCGGCTGCCTGCCCATCCTGGTGCAGATCCCGGTCTTCATCGCGCTCTACTGGGTGCTGCTCGAATCGGTCGAACTGCGCCACGCGCCCTGGATCCTGTGGATCGACAACCTCACCGCACGCGACCCGTACTTCGTGCTGCCGATCATCAACATGGTCACGATGTACGTGACCCAGCTGATGACGCCGATGGTGGGCATGGATCCGATGCAGAAACGCATCATGCAGATCATGCCGCTCGCCTTCGGCTTCCTGTTCGCCTTCTTCCCCGCCGGCCTGGTGCTGTACTGGGCCACCAACGGCCTGCTGGGACTGGCGCAGCAGTGGGTCATCACCCGCCGCCACGGCGAACAGGGCAAGGCGCCGGCACGCAGCTGAACCGGGGTGCCGCGGAGCTGCGCGCGTGAACCTGCCGGCAGGCGACGACACCATCGTCGCCATCGCCACCGCGGCGGGACCCGCCGGGGTTGGCGTCATTCGGCTCTCGGGGCCTCGGACACGGGTCATCGCCGGCACGCTCACCGGCGTTTCGCCGCGCCCGCGCCACGCCCACTACGTGCGCTTCCTCGATGCCGTCGGCGAAACCATCGACGACGGCCTGCTCCTGTATTTCCAGGCGCCGCGTTCCTACACCGGCGAGGACGTGGCGGAACTGCAGGCGCATGGCAGTCAGCCGCTGCTTCAGCGGCTGCTGTCGCGCTGTGTCGAGCTGGGCGCGCGGCGCGCGCGGCCGGGGGAATTCACCGAGCGCGCTTTCCTCAACGGTCGTCTCGACCTGGTCCAGGCCGAAGGCCTCGCCGACCTGATCGCAGCGCGCGACGAGACCATGGCGCGCGCGGCGCGGCGTTCGCTCGACGGCGTGTTCTCGGCCCGGATCGACGACCTGGTCGAGCGCCTGACCGCTCTGCGCGTCGAGGTGGAGGCCTCGATCGACTTTCCGGACGAGGACATCGATCCGGTCGGCGACGCCGCGCTCGACACGCGGCTGCACGCAATTCGAGATGATCTGCGCGCCCTGCTGGTGCAGGCCGAACGCGGGCAACGCCTGAGAGATGGACTCCACGCCGTAATCGTGGGCGCGCCCAACGCCGGCAAGAGCACCCTGCTGAACGCGCTGGCGGGCAGCGATCGCGCGATCGTGACCGACCAGCCCGGCACCACCCGCGACGTGCTGCGCGAGACGCTCCGCATCGACGGTCTCGAGCTGACCCTGGTCGACACCGCCGGGCTGCGCACCAGCGAAGACCCGATCGAGCGCGAAGGCGTTCGCCGCGCCCGCGACGAGCTGCAGCGGGCGGACTTGGTCCTGGCGGTGGTGGACGCGTCCGACCCAGGCGCGGTGCGGGCCCTGACCAGGGAGCTCGAAGCCGCGCACGCGCCGCGCCTCTGGCTGCACAGCAAGATCGATCTGGCTGGCCACCTGCCGACGCGCACACGGGATGCCGAAGGCGAGCACCTGTATGTATCGGCCCGTACCGGAGCCGGCCTCGACCTGTTGCGCGCGGCTTTGCGCGAGGCCGCTGGTGCGCCGGCCGGGACCGGCGCCTTCACCGCGCGCGCGCGCCACGTCGAGGCCCTGAGGCGCGCCGGGGACGAGCTCGACCGCGCGGCGGTGGAGCGTCGGGCCGGAGCGGGCGAGCTTGCCGCCGAATCGCTGCGCCTGGCCCAGGATGCGCTCGGCGAGATCACCGGGCGGGTGGGCGCCGATGCCCTGCTAGGCCTTGTGTTTTCAAAGTTTTGCATCGGAAAGTAGACTTGATCCGCAGTTCATGCGCAGGTCACGCCTGCGTCACCGCTGCGTCATGACGTATCCTGACCGCACTGCTTCCGGGGGAAACACCGTGTCCGATTCCAAGCGCATCGCCTCTTTCCCGCGTGTCGCCGCGCCGCTGCTGCGGCCCGGTCTGCTGCTGCTCGCTGGCCTGACCCTGGCCGCGTGCGGAGGCGGCGAACAGGCACCTCCGGCCAGTACACCGGCCGAGCCGACCACCGCCGCCCCGACCGAGACCGCACCCGCTCCTGCACCCGCCGAGGAGGTACCGGCCAAGATCGAGCGCACCGCGCCGGAATTGCTCGAAGCCGCCCGCACGGCGATGAACGAGCAACGCATGTTCTCGCCGCCCAACGAGAACGCGTTCGAGCTGTACATGGACCTGCTCGAACTCGAGCCCGACAACCGGGTCGCCAAGAACGCCCTGGTCGAACTCTTCCCGTTCGTGATGATCGGCATGGAGCAGCGCCTCGGCGCTTCCGATGTCGACGAGGCGCGCCGCATCCTGGCGTTGCTCGAACGCGCCGACGCCCAGGCCCCGGCCCTGCCGCGCCTGCGCAACGATCTCGCCGCGTTGGAGCGGCGCCTGGCCGACGAGGAACAGCGCCGCCTCGATGAAGAGACGCGTCAGGCGGAAGCCGCTGCAGCGGCCGCGCGCGCCGCGGAGGAAGCCGCGCGCGCACCCGAGCCTGAGCCCGCGCCGCCGCCGGCCGAGACCACGCCGACCCCCGCGCCGGCGCAGCCCACGCCGCAGCCTGCTCCCGCCCGCCCTGCGCCCGCGCAGCCGGCCGAGCCCGCAGGACCGACCAGCGTCGACCAGCTCCGCGTGCTGCGCCAGTCCTCGCCGCGCTATCCGCCGCAGGCCTATCGCCGGCGCCAGGAAGGAAGCGTCGAGATCGAGTTCGTGGTGATGCCGGATGGCAGCGTGGGCGAAGTGACGGTGATCAACTCGAACCCGCGCGGCGTGTTCGACCGCGAGGCGATCAATGCGATGAAGGAATGGCGTTTCGAGGCGCCGGGGCGCGAGCTGCGCGGTCGCCGCGCGATCGACTTCAAGCTCGAGTAAACGCAGTCCCCGACCGGAACGAAAAAGGGCCGCAGCGATGCGGCCCTTTTTCATGCCCGAAGCGAACGGCGATCAGCCCGAGATCGCCAGCTTCTCGCGGTGGTAGAGCCGCGCCGCCACCAGCCAGAGCAGCAGTCCGGCGCCGAGCCCGGCGCCGAAGTAGGTCGCCCACTCCAGCGCGGTCGAGGCTTCCTGGCGCAGGATCTTCATGATCATCTGGTTCTGCGCCAGGAACGGCACGGCGAACATCCAGAGCTGGTTCTTCACCGGATTGACCATCAGGAAGATGGTCGGCACCAGTGGCGCCAGCATCAGGATGCTCATGTAACTCTGCGCCTCCTTCACCGACTTCACGCTGGCCGCGATCAGGGTCAACAAGGTGGTGCCGATCAGCAGCATCGGCACCAGCACGGCGAGGATCTTCACGATCGCCAGCACCGACACGTCGAGCTTGCCGCCGAAACCCGGGGCGAAGAAGAACGCGATCTTGAACGCCGCCAGCGTCAGCACGAGGCTGAGCAGGCCGAACGCGCAGGCGGCGAGGATCTTGCCGCTCATGATCGCCTCGCGCGCCGCCGGCGTGGCCAGCAGCGGCTCCAGCGACTGGCGTTCGCGCTCGCCCGCGGTGACGTCGATGACGAGGTAGGCGCCGCCGAGGAAGGCGCTCAGGATCAGCAGATAGGGCAGGAAGGCGAGCAGCTGGCCCATGCGGGCTTCCGGCGTGGAGAGGTCGCGCCGCGCCACCAGCACCGGCTCGCCCACGCTCGGGCTGACGCCGCGCGCCAGCAGGCGCAGCGAGCCCACGCTCTGGCCGTAGGCGCGCAGCAGGCCCTCCACGCGCTGCACCGGAATCTGCGAGTCCTGGCGCGAGGCATCGAACAGGATCTCGACCAGGGCGGGACGCCCGGCGCGCCAGTCCTCGGCGTAGTCCTCGTGCACCTTGATCGCGACATCGATGTCCTGGGCCCGGATCGCGGCCTCCACGTCCTCGCCCGGCGGCTGCACCGCGATGTTCTGCCCTTCCAGCCAGGCCACCAGGTTGGGCGCGCGTTCGGCGCCCAGCACCGGCAGCTCCAGGGTCTTCTCCAGCTGCGAGGAGACGCGCTTCTGCACCACCGAGCCCATGCCCAGGATCAGCGCGGGGAACAGGATCGGACCCATCAGCAGGCCGATCGCCACCGTACGCCGGTCGCGGAACAGGTCGAGCAGCTCCTTCCACATCACAGCGAAGGTCGTATTCATGCCGACAGACCCTCCTCCGAACCGATGGCCCTGACGAAGGCGTCCTCCAGGTTGGATTCGCCGGTCTGTGCGCGCAGCTCGTCCGGTGTGCCCTGCGCCACCACGTGGCCCTTGGCGATCACCACGATGCGGTCACACAGCGCGGCCACCTCCTGCATGATGTGGCTGGAGAAGATGACGCAGCGCCCCTCCGCGCGCAGCCGGTGCAGGAACTCGCGCATGGCGCGCGTCGTCATCACGTCGAGGCCATTGGTGGGTTCGTCCAGGATCACGTTCTTCGGGTCGTGCACCAGGGCGCGCGCGATCGCGGTCTTGGTGCGCTGGCCCTGCGAGAAGCCTTCGGTCTGGCGGTTGGCCTCCTCGCGCATGCCCAGGGCCTCGATCAGCGCCTCGCTGCGGCGCGCGATGCTGGCCTCGTCCATGCCGTGCAGGCGCCCGAAATAGGCGATGTTCTCGCGCGCGGTGAGGCGCTTGTACACGCCGCGCGCATCCGGCAGCACGCCCAGGCGCCGGCGCACGGCTTCGGGGTCCTTCGCCACGTCGATGCCGTCCACCTTGACCCAGCCGCGCTCGGGACGCATCAGGGTGTAGAGCATGCGCTGGGTCGTGGTCTTGCCGGCGCCGTTGGGCCCGAGCAGGCCGGTGATCTCGCCATCGCGCGCGGAAAAGCTCACGCCGTCGACGGCCCGGACCGGTCCGGTCTTGGCCTTGAAGGTCTTGTGCAGGTCGTGGACTTCGATCATTGGGAGAGCAGGGATTCGGGATTGGGGATTCGGGATTCGTAAGAGCGGAGCGCGTGGCGTGTGGACGTTGGGGCGAGAGCGGGGGCTGAGGACTGGCGAAGCGTTGCCTTTGCTTCAGCGAATCCCGAATCCCC
>JANJTY010000573.1 GCA_024710865.1 Lysobacteraceae bacterium
CCGGCGAACACGCATCAAGCCCAGGTGGCGGAATTGGTAGACGCACTACCTTGAGGTGGTAGCGACGTAAGTCGTGGGGGTTCGAGTCCCCCCTTGGGCACCAAACCATAGTCCCGGCGAGTCCCCGACCAGCCCGGACGACTTTCGAAACCCGCGAGCGATCGCGGGTTTTTTGTTGACTGCGTTTCCGGGGCAGGGGCTTGCCGCCGGCGCCTGTCGGGGGCATCACAGGCAGCATCCGGTGAGGGGCGTCCAGCAAGGCGTCAGGCGCCGGGCTGGCCCCGCAGCGCCTCATACAACATCGCCGGCCCCAGCAGGATGCTCTTCAGGCCGGCGCGCACGCGCTCGGAATCCAGTGCCTGGCGGCTCATGCTGCCGTGCGCTGCGAGGGCGTCGATGATGGCGTTCATCAGCTCGCCGTCCAGGTCGGGCGAGTTGCCGAACTGCTGCTTCGTGTTGGAGCGGGCCTGCTGCACCAGCACGTCCGATTCCATCAGCTTGCCCTTGAGCACGCTGTTGACGTAGGTGAGCTGGTCGCCGTCGGTCAGGTCGCCCTCGAACAGGGCGTTGACGCGCTCGATGATCTCGCTCAGCCGTGCCTTCTGCTTCTCCTGCACCTCGCCGCCGCCGCTGTCCGACAGCGGCTCCAGCTTGTCGGGCTCGCCGATGCCCAGGGGAAGGTCGCGCCGCCCCTTGTTAGCCAGCCGGTGGTGGGTCAGCTCCAGGCGCGAGAGGTCGATGCCCTCGCGCTCGCGCCCGAACTCCAGCAGCGGGATGAGGTGCTTGTAGAAGATCGCGCGCTTCTCGATGGCGGTATTTCCGTAGTCGATCACCTGCGACAGGAAGGCGTACAGGCGCACGTAGGCGCCCAGGTTGCGCTTGAACAGCTCCAGCGCCGCCATGCCGTCGCGCGCCGCCTGCTGGGCGCCGGCATCGGCTGCGTTCGCCAGGGACTGTCGATACTGCCGGAATCGGTGCACCAGACGCTCGGCCACCGGCGCGATGGCCGCGGCCAGCTCGTACTGCTTCGCGCCCGGGTCCAGCACCACGTTCACCACGCGCTCCACTTCGTTGTCGTCGTAGTGGCCCTCGGCATCGAGGCGCGCGCGGAGGTCCAGCACCAGGCTGGGGTCGGTCACGCCGGCCAGTTCGGCGGTGGCGTGGTAGGTGCGGAAGGCCTTGAGCACCTCCTCCGGGTCGTTCACGAAATCGAGGACGTAGGTGGTGTCCTTGCCGGGGTGGGCGCGATTCAGGCGCGACAGCGTCTGCACCGCCTGGATGCCCGCCAGGCGCTTGTCCACGTACATGCCGCACAGCAGCGGCTGATCGAAGCCGGTCTGGAACTTGTTGGCCACCAGCAGGATGTGGAAGGCATCGCTGGCGAAGGCCTCGCGGATGTCGCGCCCGTTCAGGCCCGGGTTGAGCGCCGCGCTGCTCTCGCTGACCGGCTCGGGCAGGCTGTCGCTGTCCGACACCTCGCCCGAGAACGCCGCCAGGCTGCCGATGCCGTAACCCTGTTCGGCGATGTAGCGGCGGATGGCAAACTGCCAGCGCACCGCCTCCACCCGGCTACCCAGCACCACCATGGCCTTGGCCGCGCCGCCCAGCAGGGGCGCGACATTCTCGCGGAAGTGCTCGACCACGATCTGCACCTTCTGCGCGATGTTGTAGGGGTGCAGGCGCACCCAGCGCATCACGCCCTTCGTGGCCTCGCTGCGCACCACCTCGCGCTCGTCCACCTCACGCCCCGCATGCGCCAGGCGGAAGGCCAGGCTGTAGGGCGTGTAGTTCTTCAGCACGTCGAGGATGAAGCCCTCCTCGATCGCCTGCTGCATCGAATATACGTGGAAGGGTGCAGGCAGGTTGTCCGCGCCGGCCGGGCGGCTGGCATCCGGCGGACGGCCGAACAGCTCCAGGGTCTTGGCCTTGGGCGTGGCGGTGAAGGCGACATAGGTGATGCCGGCATCGCGCGCGCGGCCGGCCATCTGCGCGGCCAGGATGTCCTCGGTGCCCACCTCGCCGCCGTCGCCCAGCGCCTGCAGCTCTTCCGCGCTGAGCACCTGCTTGAGCTTGGCGGCGGCTTCGCCCGTCTGCGAGCTGTGCGCCTCGTCGGCGATCACGGCGAAGCGCTTGCCCTGGGTGGCGGCCAGTTCCTGCACCTTGCCCAGGGCGAAGGGAAAGGTCTGGATGGTGCAGACCACGATCTTCTTGCCGCTGGAGAGGGCCTCGGCCAGCTTCTCGCTCTTGCTGCCGTCCTTGCTGGTGATGGTGGCCACCACGCCGGCCGTGCGCTCGAAGTCGAAGATGGCCTCCTGCAACTGGCTGTCCAGCACGTTGCGGTCGCTCACCACCAGCACGGTGTCGAACAGTTTGCGGTGGGCGTCGTCGTGCAGGTCGGCCAGGAAGTGCGCCGACCACGCAATGGAGTTGGTCTTGCCCGAGCCGGCCGAATGCTGGATCAGGTACTTCTGCCCCGGCCCCTCGGCGCGCACCGCGGCCACCAGGGCGCGGGTCGCGTCCAACTGGTGGAAGCGCGGGAACAGGATGGCCTGCACCTGGCGACGCTCGTTGCGCTTGGCCACCAGGTAGCGGCCCAGGATCTCCAGCCAGCTCTCGCGCTCCCACACCTGCTCCCACAGGTAGGCGGTGGCGTGGCCATTCGGGTTGGGCGGGTTGCCGGCGCCGCCCGCATGGCCGCGGTTGAACGGCAGGAAGCGCGAGGCCGCGCCCGCCAGGCGCGTGCACATCCAGGCCTCGCTGTTGCTCAGGGCGAAATGCACCAGGGCGCCGCGCGGGAAATCCAGCAGCGGCTCGGCCGCCGGCTGGCCCTTGGGGCGCGGCTCGCGGTCGAAGCGGTACTGATCGATGGCATCGCGCACCGACTGGGTGAAGTCCGACTTCAGCTCCACCGTCGCCACCGGAATGCCGTTGAGGAACAGCACCAGGTCGATGGCGTTCTCGTTGTGCAGCGAGTAGCGCACCTGCCGCAGCACGCGCAGCCGGTTGGCCGCATAGCGCGCCTGCAGGTCGGGGTTCATCGCCAGCGCCGGCTTGAACTGCGCCAGCCTGATCGGCTGACGCAGGCCCACCAGCTCGATGCCGTGGCGGATCACCTCCAGCGTGCCGCGGTCGTCCAGTTGCCGCCGCAGCCGGTCGAGCAGCACCTCGCCCGACGCCGCTCCATGGCTGCGCTCCAGCGATTCCCAGGCCTCGGGCTGGCTCTGCCGCACCCAGGCCAGCACATCGGCCGGAAACAGCGCCCGCGCGCGATCGAAGCTTGCCGCGTCCGATTCGTCGTACAGCCAGCCGCTGGCGGCCAGATGGGCGCAGATGTCGTTCTCGAACTGGATTTCGCGGTGCAGGCTCATAGCGTCGATTGGTCCCTGGATGGTGGCGCTGATGCCACGACGCGCAGGTGGGCAAGGCTCGGATCGTCAGGACGCATCGGCATCACCCAATGCCTGTTCGAGCAGACCAGCCGCAAGTGCACGCTCGCGCACCCGACCCGCACGCAGGGCATCCTGCAGGGCGAGCAGTCGGTGAAGTGCCGGATCGGCCAAGGCCGCCTGCGGCACGGTGCGATAGAGAGGCGAAAGGCTTGGTCCTTTGGCACCACCGTTGGCATGGGCCCACACTGGCGCTTCTCCCGGCGTTGCCTGCATCAGGCCCGCCAGCGGATCGATGCCGATGGATGTTGGAACGCCGCGCTTCACCGGCCCGATCTGGGCGGGCCATACGTAGCGCACGCCGTGCACGGCAAACTCCAGCAGCGCCTTGCGTACCGGCGACCAATCGCCCCGCCCGCGCACCACGACCAAACCGGCCACGGCTGCCCGCTTGACGCTGGCGTGCGCCTCCGAGGCGCTCATGGACAGCGACTCGCCGAGCGCGGCATAGGTCCAGCGCTGCTGCGGATTCGCCGCCGCCTTGAACAGCACCAGCAGGTCCTGCGGCTTGAGTTCCATGGCCACTATTCGCAATTCGCGAATTGCGAATATGGCTCAGCCGGCCACCGGTGGCAACAAGTTTCAATGTTGCGTGATCAGCCGCGAGGGCCGCAGGCTGGGCCACAGAGGCAGGCAACACTCGGAGCCTCGACTTGCTGGACGAGACAGGCGCCCCGCGGCCTCCTGCACTGGTCGAACGTTCAGCCAGGTAAACGTGGCCACCAGTGGCAGGAACTCGTGTATTGCTCTGTTCGGCTCCTTGATGCACCATTTGTTGCTGCAAGAGGATTGCGGGCCTGAAGATAGTGTATTGACAAGCTTCAACATGGAGCGGCTCCCGATGCGCAACCTGATCATCTCACCCAAGATCCAAGCCAAGATCAGCCAACCGGACCATGGCGCTCTCACCCGCGAAGAGGTCGAGCAGTGCTTCCTCAACCATGATGGTGGCTACGTCACCGATGAGAGAGAGGAGCATCGGACCGATCCGCCAACCCTCTGGTTCGTTGGCGAAACGAATCGCAGGAAGCCGCTGAAGGTGGTCTTCGTTCTGGCAGACGGGATGATCTACTTGAAGAGTTGCTACCCGGCCACGAGCGAGATCCAGCGGATCTATCGCCGTTTGATGTGTCGATAACGATCATTGATAGCGCTGGCGCAAACTCGCGCAGCGCACCCAAGACCGAGCGCCTACTTGCGCCGGTGACAACAAGAGAGTGGAGTGAAGCCATGAGCAACCACATTGAAGATCGCATCCTTGCCGACGCCGACCGCTGGGGCCCCAAGGGGCCGATGGGTAACGACGAAGCGCATGCCCGCTGCGCTCCGGCCGATGTGGCGGCTGCCGTGGACGAGTCGATGGGCCTGCAGATGGTCTCGATCCGCCTGGAGAAGCGGCTGATCGGCCATCTCAAGGAAATTGCCCAGCACCATGGCATTGGCTACCAGCCGATGATTCGCGACCTGCTCAACCGGTTTGCGCAGGCCGAGATCAAGACCATCCTGCAGCAGCGGCTGCAGGAGCTCGAAAAGACCCAACGTGAACAGGAAGCCGCAGTGTCGCCTGTGGCTTCCTTCCTTGAAGGCAAGCACGCCGCAGTTGGCTGAGCCAAGTTAAGGAGACTGACCGCGGCGAGCGCCGCGGTCAGTCGCGTTGGGGGGGCTGACGCGTAGGAGTTGCATCCTCGAAGTGGCGGCCCCCTTAATGCCTGATCGGCATCGGCTTCCAGCTCATGATGCCTGCTCGGCCAGCGATTCCCGCAAGGCGTCCAGCGCCTCGCCCTTGTCGTTCTTCCAGTCCACCCAGCCGTTGGCCGTGCGTCCCATCAGCACGTGGGCGGCGGCGCTGGGGGAGCTGAACAGCATGTCCTTCTGGAACACAAGGCGGTCGCCCTCCTGCTTCAGCACACCCTGCTCGATCAGCCGAATCCGGATGCGCGCGCCCGCCGTGCTGGCGTAGGACGGCACCATCTCCGCCCGGCCCGAGGAGCCTTTGAGCACCACGAAGCCCTCTTCGGTGTAGAGGCCGCGACCGTTCGCGCCGCTGCCGTTGCAGTGGTAGATGGTCTGGCCGGATTCCCTGCTGGCGGGCTTGGCCACCGGCTCGAACACCGGATGCCCCAGGGTCGCCAGCAGCACCGCCACGGTTTCGTGGATCTCGTGGCAGTCGGCTTCCAGCGGTGCCGGGGTGTGCGGGCGGGTGCCGGCGTTGCCGTTCTCCACCAGATAGCGGCCGCTCTGCTCGGCCAGCCGGATCGACTGCCATTCCAGGAAGCCCGCATGGGTATTGGTCAGGCTGTTGGTCAGCGACACCGCCACCAGCGCCCGGCCCCAGAAGTCCTTGCCCTGGTTGTGCTGCGAGAGCCGCTGGCCCAGGTTGCCGCTCTGCCCGATGTAGACCTGCGGGCTGCCGCTTTCCTCGTTCTCGCCGATCAGGAAGTACAGCCCGACCTGACCCGACTCCGGCATGCGCAGGAAGCTGGCCAGCAGGCTGCGCGGCACGTCGAACACGCGAACGATGCGCGTGGTGATCTCGGCCACCCGGATGCCCTGCGGATCGCCGGTGGGCAGGAAGATCTGGATGGTCTTGGGTAGGTCGTTTCGCATCAGCCTGCTCCGAAGGAATCCTGCTCCAGTAGCCCGGATAAGCGACCCGCAGGGCCGCGCATCCGGGATGGGTGTTGCGCCAACGCCGGCAGGGCGAAGCTACCCAGGTGCCCCCCAATGCTCTCAACCTGAGGGATCACTTTGCACTCCGTTCGTGGTGAGGAGCCGTCGAGGCGCGCGTAGCGCGAAGGCGCGAAGCGCCTCGCCGCCGCGACAGCGGCCGAACGAGATGGCGTCTCGAACCATTCGCGAAAGTGGTTCGAG
>JANJTY010000503.1 GCA_024710865.1 Lysobacteraceae bacterium
GCGCGCAGCTCGGCGATGTCGCTGCGCCCGCTGCGGTCGACCAGGGCGTACTGGAACACCCAGCCCACGCCGGTCGCATCCGGGCCGAGCGCGGGCTCGACGCCCTCGGGCAGCTCGCCGCGCGCCTGGGTCAGGTACTCCAGCACGCGCGAGCGCGCCCAGTAGGGATCGGTGCCGTCCTCGAACAGCACGTAGACGAACGAGTCGCCGGTCATCGAGAAGCCACGCACCGTGCGCGCGCCCGGCACCGCGAGCAGGCGGCTGGCGAGCGGGTAGGTGAGCTGGTCCTCGACCACCTGCGGGGTCTGCCCCGGCCAGGCCGTGCGCACCGTGACCTGCACGTCGGAGAGGTCGGGAATCGCATCCACCGGCAGCGACCGCGCCGCCTGCAGCGCGAGCAGCGAAAGGATCAGGGTCAGCGCCAGCACCAGCCCGCGATTGGCCAGCGAGGCGCGGATGATGGCGGCGATCATGGCCTGCTCCTGGCTCGCGTCGCGCCCCTCGAACGAGCAGTGGGCCACGGATGAACACGGATGAACACGGATGGAAAGCGAGAGCCGACGCCAGATTGATTGATCGGCTGGATGCCCGCGTGGGGAGACCGCCTGGCGCGGACCCGAGGGGCGCTGACGGCATCGCTTGAGCCACGCACTCGCTCCAACGGTTTCAAGCCATCGGCAGCGAACCGCCCAACTCCGATCACCCGTTCTCCATATCCGTGTTCATCCGTGTTCATCCGTGGCAAAACAGGGCTCACGAAGGGTCCGCGACCGACCTTGCGCCGATTGCCGATCGCCCGTTTCCGATTCCCGAACTGCTCAATGCGCATGGCCGTCCTCCCCGCCCAAGCGCGAGAGGCCGGCGCGCAGGGCGCTTTCGGAGTCGAGAAGGAACTGGGCCGAGACCACCACCTCCTGGCCGGTCTCCAGGCCGTGCAGGATCGCGGTGTGGCCGTCGGCCGAATGCCCGGCATGCACCGGCACCGGGCGGAAGCTGCCCTGCCCTTCCGCCAGCACCACGCGTTCGCCGTCGGCGGTGCGGATCACCGCCTCGCTCGGCACCGCCAGCACCGGCTCCGGATCCTCGCCGCGCAGCTGCGCGTCCATGAAGGCGCCGATGCGCAACTGGCCGCTGCGGTTCGGCACCGGGAAGCGCAGGTGCACGGTCTGGGTGATCGCGTCGATCGCGGGATAGACGTAGTCGAGTTCGCCGCGCCAGACCCGGTCCGGTACGCCGGGCAGGCGCAGGGCGGCATACAGCTTGCCGCCGCCGAGCCGGTCGAGCTGCTCGGGAAACACATCCACCCGCACCCAGACCTGCGACACGTCGGCGATCTCCATCATCACGGTCGAAGGCTCGACGTACATGCCGTGGCGCACATTGAGCGTGGTCAGCACGCCGGCCTTGGGCGCACGCACCGGTACGCGCAGCTGCGAGCTGCCGCGTTCGGCCAGCGCATCGATGAAAGCGTCGTCCAGGCCGAGCTGGCGCAGGCGCACCGCGGCCGCCCTCTGCGCGCGCGAACCGGCGCCGCCGGCGCGCAGGGCAATGAGGTAATCCTCCTGCGCCGCCACCAGGTCCGGCGCGTAGATCTCCAGCAGTACGGCGCCGGCCGCGACCGGCTCGCCCACCGCGTGCACGCGCAGGCTCTCGACCCAACCGGCGACGCGGGTGTGGATGTGGCTCAGGCGGTTCTCGTCGAGCACGACCTGGGCCGGCGCGGACAGTCGCGCCGTCAGCACACGCGGCTCGGCGCGCGCGGTGCGCACGCCCAGCGCCTGGCGCTGGCGGCCATCCAGTTCGACCGCGGGCGCGGCATCGCTCGCCGCGGCGTCGGCGCGGCGCTCGACCAGGTCCATGCCGCAGATCGGACAGGTGCCCGGTGCATTGCGCACGATCTGCGGATGCATGGGGCAGACGTAGGTCGCATCGCGGTGGCGCGCGGCGTGCTGCACGGCGGTTTCCGCCGGCGCGGCGGCGCCCGGCGGGACGGGTTCGTCGGGGGAGGAACAGGCGATCAGCGCGGCTGCCAGCACGAGCGCCAGCCCCGCGCGCGCCAGGGCGCGCAGGTTCGAAAGGGTCATGGGTCGACTCCGGGACCAGGGCCGGGGAAGCTCCCGGCGGCGTGAGGGATCAGGCCAGGTCGGAGGTCGTGATCGGAGGCCTCAAGGGCGGCGCGCGCGGCGCGCTGGGCGGCGCATCGACGCGGCGCATGGGCGGCATCGTCGCCGGAGCGATGCTGCCGGCAAGGGGCGCATCCACGCCCACGGAAACGCGTGAGAGGCAGTGTTCGCAGTCGTCGCACAGGCTGCCAGGCCCGGCCTCGCCTGCACCCGGTTCAGGATCGGCAGCGGCGTCGCCGTGGCAACCCGGCGCAGCGGACTCGGCCAACCGCGGAGCGGCGTCCGCCGCGTCCGCGCAGCACGGCATCCAGCCGCCCAGCAGCAGGGAGGCGATCAGGGCCAGGTTGAGCAGGCGCCGCAGCATGTGCGGATTCTAGCGCAAGCCGCTGAACCGCCGCGCACATGCGAAAGCGCCCCGCTCCACGGCGGGAGCGGGGCGCGCGTCGAACCGGCGGATCCGCGCTACTTCTTCTTGGGCGCGATCATCATCACCATCTGACGTCCCTCGAGGCGGGGGCGCTGCTCGATGGTGACCTCGTCGCCGAGGTCGGCCTCGATCTTGGCCGCCATGGCCAGACCCAGTTCCTGATGCGCCATCTCGCGCCCGCGGAAGCGGATATTGATCTTGACCTTGTCGCCTTCTTCGAGGAAGCGGCGGATGTTGCGCAGCTTGATGGCGTAGTCGCCGACGTCGGTCGTGGGCCGGAACTTGAGTTCCTTGATCTCGACCTGCTTCTGCTTCTTCTTGGCGGCGGCCGCCTTCTTCTGCGTTTCGAACTTGAACTTGCCGTAGTCCATGATCCGGCAGACGGGCGGATCGGCGTTGGGCTGGATCTCGACCAGGTCGAGCTCCTCGTCCTCGGCCATGCGCAGGGCCTCGTCGCGCGTGAGCACGCCGATCATCTCGCCATCGGAGCCGATCACGCGCACGCGCGGTACGCGGATCTCCAGGTTCTTACGGTTCTGCTTTTCGGGGGTACTGATTCGCCAATCCTCCAACTGTCCAGCTGCTTCCGGGCATTCAGTGGACGCCCGGTCCGTTTTCACGCGCGAAGCGCGCGAGGATGTCCTCGAGACTGAAGCTACCGAGATCCTCCCCCGCCCGCGTGCGCAACGCCACCGTGCCCTGCTCGCGTTCGCGTTCCCCGGCGACCAGCAGGTAAGGCACCTTCTGCAGCGTGTGCTCGCGAATCTTATAGCCGATCTTTTCGTTCCTCAAGTCGGCCGTAACCCGGAAGCCTTGATTTGCAAGGGCTTTTCGAAGGCCTTCGACGTACTCCGCCTGGGCATCGGTGATGTTCATCAGCACCGCCTGGCGCGGCGCCAGCCAGAACGGGAAGGCGCCGGCGTGGTTCTCGATCAGGATGCCGATGAAGCGCTCCATCGAACCCACGATCGCACGGTGCAGCATGACCGGATGGCGGCGCGAGGAGGTTTCGTCGACGTACTCGGCGCCGAGCCGCTGCGGCATCATGAAGTCGACCTGCATGGTGCCGAGCTGCCAGGTGCGTCCGATGGCGTCCTTCAGGTGGTACTCGATCTTGGGGCCGTAGAAGGCACCCTCGCCGGGCAGTTCCTGCCAGTCCACGCCGGCACCGCGCAGCGCGCTGCGCAGGGCTTCCTCGGCCTTGTCCCAGGTGGCGTCGTCGCCCAGCCGGTTCTCCGGACGCAGCGCGATCTTGATCTGGATGTCGGTGAAGCCGAAATCGCCGTACACGCGCAGGGCCTGGCGATGGAAGGCCGTGACCTCCGCCTCGACCTGATCCTCCGTGCAGAAGATGTGGCCGTCGTCCTGGGTGAAGCCGCGCACGCGCAGGATGCCGTGCAGCGCACCGGAGGGCTCGTTGCGGTGGCAGGCCCCGAACTCGCCGTAGCGGATCGGAAGGTCGCGGTAGCTGTGCAGGCCGGCGTTGTAGATCTGCACGTGGCCGGGACAGTTCATCGGCTTCACCGCGTAGCCGCGCTTCTCGGACTCGGTGAAGAACATGTTGTCCTTGTAGTTGTCCCAGTGGCCCGAGCGCTGCCAAAGCGACACGTCGAGGATCTGCGGACCGCGCACTTCCTGGTAGCCGGAGTGGCGGTAGACCTGGCGCATATACTGCTCGACCACCTGCCACAGGGCCCAGCCCTTGGGGTGCCAGAACACCAGGCCGGGCGCCTCCTCCTGCAGGTGGAAGAGATCCTGGTGCTTGCCGATGCGGCGATGGTCGCGCTTCTCGGCCTCCTCCAGCTGGGTGAGGTGGGCCTTGAGGTCCTTGTCGTTCAGCCAGGCCGTGCCGTAGACGCGCTGCAGCATCTCGTTGCGGTGGTCGCCGCGCCAGTAGGCGCCGGCCACCTTCATCAGCTTGAAGGCGCGAAGCTTGTCGGTGGACGGCACGTGCGGGCCGCGGCAAAGGTCGATGAACTCGCCCTGCGCGTACAGCGACAGCTCCTCGTTGGCCGGGATCGACTCGATGATCTCGGCCTTGTAGATCTCGCCCTTGC
>JANJTY010000600.1 GCA_024710865.1 Lysobacteraceae bacterium
CTCATCGACAGCGTGCGGATGTCCAGCTCGAACACCTGGGTCCGCCCGAAGTCGCGCCGCCCCTGTTAGCCCAGGCTGCCGATCAGCACGAGGCGCTCGCCCACCAGGGTCGCACTGTGGAAATCGGTCGGCGGAAACACATCCTCGGGGTAGCCAAGGATCTCGATGCGCCCGTCAGGATGGTGCACGAACACGTCGTTGTAGATGCAGAAATCCGGATCGTAGTAGTCCTCGTGCTCGCCGCCGACCTGCACGATGCGGCCGTCGGGCAGGAAGCTGATCGACTGACCGAAGCGCTGCGCGCACCAGCCGGGCTCATCGCCACGGCCGGTTTCGGTGCCGTAGCGCTGCGCCGCGCTCCAGGCGTCCAGGCCGCAGCGGATCATGTCCAGCCAGTACGGCAGGTTCATCCTCTCCGGGTTGGCGCGACCGAAGCGGCGCGTTCGCTGCGCCGCGAAGGTGTCCGCATCGACCGTCAGCAAGCGGGCATCGGGGTCGCCAGGAAGGCCCAGCAGCCCGCGGCGCGCCTCCGTCGTCAGCCTGCCGATATCGGCTCCGGCATCGATCAAGCGCCGCGCCACGGCGCCGCTGCTGGTGTGGTTGAGGGCCGGCTCGGTCATGGCCAGCGCGTCTGCGAGGCCCGGCGGCAGCGACGGATCGGGCAGACCGGCCATCCCGGGCAAGGGCGGCCTGCGCACCACGGCATCCGGCTCGGCACCGGCGGCCAGATGCCGCGCGACGGCCCGCTCGTCGTCGTGCTGTGCAGCCACCACCAGAGCCGACTGGCCGAAGTCGTCGACCTCCTCGAGCGGCAGTCCGAGACCGAGCAGGTACTCCAGCATGGCGTAGCGACGCGCCTCGATCGCATGCATCAGGGCGGTCTGTCCACAGCGTCCGCGTGCGCGAAGAATCGCCCCTCCCCGGCGCAGGCATTCGGCCTTGTCGATCTCGCCCGCGCTGCAGGCGAGCAGGAACGGCGTTCGTTCCCACCACTCCCGCGCCTCGCTGTCCGCGCCCCACTCCAGCGCTTCGGTGACCTCTTCGAGGCGGCCCAGCGCGACCGCGCGATGCAGCCCGGACCAGGCCAGCTGCGATTCGTCGGCCCCGGCCCGGAGCAGGAGCCCGACGGCATCGAAGCGACCGCGGCGCGAGAGCACGCGCAGGGCGGATTCCCCGTATGAGCTGATGTCGTCCAGCCGCGCGCCGCGGCCTGACAGCAGCGCCAGCATGGGCAGGAGCCGGTCTCCCCGCGGCGACGCACGCTCGAACACGGCGTCCAGCACCGCACCGAAGCCGTCCTCGCGGTAGTGCAGGTCGGCCCCGGCATCGAGCAAGGCCGCGACCGATTCGGGCGCGGCGGTGCGCACGGCCAGCGACAGCAGGCAGCGCGACCGACCGATCGCGTCCGTGCAGCCGGCATTGGGATCGTTGCCGGCCGCGAGCAGACCCTGGATCACGGCCAGGCTGGCATCGGCCTCCAGCGCGCAGGCCAGCGGGGTGAACCCGCGCGCATCGACCGCGGCGAGGCGCGCGGGCGCCTCGGGGCCGAGCGCGGCGAGGCGCTCCGCAAGCGCGCACGCGTCGCCGCTCGCGGCCAGCGGGTGCAGGTTGGGTTGCATGCGCGGTAGTCGGTCGGACACTGCACGCGAGTGTAGTGCGGTGGACGCCGCGGGGTGGTGGTTCGATCCGGGCCCTCGATCGCGCTGCGCGCGCCTCGGTCCCGGCCTCACCACGAACGGGAGGAGGAATCGCACCCCGTAGCCCGGATAAGCGCAGCGCATCCGGGATGGGCAGCTGGACCATGCGCCCTTTTCGGACGTGATGACGCCTACCCTGCGCTAGCATCGCCCCCTCGCCTTCCGGCCCGCACGCATGCACCCGCTCACCCGCCTTTTCGGCTACGCCCGACCCTACCGCGCCAAGGCCGTATTGGCCTCGATCTATTCGGTGCTGAACAAGGTCTTCGACGTGCTGCCCGAGCTGCTGATCGGCGTGGCGGTGGACGTGGTGGTGAACCAGAAGGACTCCTTCCTGGCCCGCCTCGGCCTGCCCGATCCGGTCGACCAGCTCCTCGCGCTGACCGCGCTGACCGTGGTGGTGTGGGCGCTGGAGTCGCTGTTCGAGTACCTCTACGCGCTGAAGTGGCGCGGGCTGGCGCAGGACCTGCAGCACGAGCTGCGGCTCGACGCCTACGCCCACGTGCAGCGCTTCGATCCCGACGCGCTGGCGCGCCTTCGCAGCGGGCGGGTGATGGCGGTGCTGAACGAGGACGTGAACCAGATCGAGCGCTTCCTCAACACCGGAGCCAACGACCTGATCCAGGTCGCGGTCTCGTCCCTGCTGGTCGGCGCGGTGTTCTTCGTGCTCACCGCCGAACTGGCCGTGCTGGCCTTCCTGCCGGTGCCGCTGATCCTCATCGGCGCGTTCTGGTTCCAGAAGCGGCTGGCGCCGCGCTACCTCGCCGCGCGCGAATCGGCCGCCCTGCTCTCGGGCCGGCTCTCGAACAACCTCTCCGGCCTGGCCACGATCCAGGCCTACACCGCGGAGGCCTTCGAGGCCGAACACCTGCGCCGCGCCTCGGACGATTTCCGCGCGCGCAATGCCGAGGCGATCCGCTTCTCGGCCGCGATCACGCCGGTGATCCGCATCGCCATCCTGCTCGGCTTCGTCGCCACCCTGCTCTACGGCGGCCTGCTGGTGCTACGCGGCGAACTGGGCGTGGGCAGCTACTCGGCCCTGGTGTACCTCACCCAGCGCCTGCTCTGGCCGCTCACCCGCCTGGCCGAGATGACCGACCTATACAACCGCGCCATGGCCTCGGTGCAGCGGGTGATGGACCTGCTCGCCACGCCGGTGGCGCAGCAGACCGAACGCACCGCCCTGCCCGCACCGGCGCGCGGCGCGCTCGAGGTCGAGGATCTGCGCTTCGCCTACGGCGATACGCCCGTGCTGCGCGGCGTGAACTTCGCCCTGCAGCCGGGCCAGACCGTGGCCCTGGTCGGCGCCACCGGCAGCGGCAAGAGCACGGTGCTGAAGTTGCTGCTGCGCTTTCTCGAACCCGCCAGCGGCTGCATCCGCTTCGACGGCCTCGACATCGCCCGGCTCGACAAGACCGGGCTGCGCCGCGCCATCGGCTTCGTGGCGCAGGAGCCCTTCCTGACCGACGGCACGGTGGCCGAGAACATCGCCTACGGCGAGCGCGAGCCGGACCTCGAACGGGTCGAGGCCGCGGCGCGCGCGGCCGAAGCGCATGGCTTCATCGCCGCCCTGCCGCAGAGCTATGGGAGCGAGGTCGGCGAACGCGGCGCGAACCTCTCCGGCGGTCAGCGCCAGCGCATCGCCCTGGCCCGTGCGCTGTACCGCGACCCGGCCCTGCTGGTGCTGGACGAGGCCACCTCGGCGGTCGACAACGAAACCGAGGCCGCTATCCAGCGCTCGCTGGCGCGCGCCGCCAAGGGCCGCTCGCTGCTGGTGGTGGCGCACCGTCTGAGCACGGTGCGGAACGCTGATGCCATCCACGTGCTGCAGGACGGCCGCATCGTCGAATCCGGCACGCACGGGCAGCTGCTCGATCGCGATGGGGTGTACGCCGGCCTGTGGCGGCTGCAGACCGGTGATGTGGAGGCCTGAGGCGATCACCGGCGCCACACGGGCGCTCGGTTACCATCAACCCCTGTTCGAACTCGGCTGGTAACCCATGGACCGCGTCTTCATCGAAGCCCTGGAAATCGACTGCGTCATCGGCATCTACGACTGGGAGCGCAAGATCACCCAGAAGGTCGTGCTCGACATCGAGATGGCCTTCGACAACCGCGTGCCGGCGGCCAGCGACCGGATCGAGGACACGCTCGACTACAAGGCCGTGAGCAAGCGCCTGATCGCCTTCGTCGGATCCTCCAGCTTCCAGCTGGTCGAGACCCTGGCCGAGCGCTGCGCCGGGATCATCCAGCAGGAGTTCGGGGTGGCCTGGCTGCGCCTGAAGCTGAGCAAGCCCGGCGCGGTGACCGGCTCGCGCGCGGTCGGCGTGCTGATCGAGCGCGGCCAGCGCTGAACATGGCGGTCGTCTACCTCAGCCTGGGCAGCAACATCGAGCCCGAACGCCACCTGCGCGCCGCGGTCGCGGCCCTGCGCGAGCGCTTCGGCGCGCTGCGGCTGTCGCGCTTCTACCGCTCGGGTGCGGTCGGCTTCGAGGGCGAGGACTTCCTCAATGCCGCGGCCTGCATCGAGACCGAGCTGGAACCCGCGGCGCTGGACGCCTGGCTGCACGCCCTGGAGGCCGCGCACGGGCGGCGGCGCGACGGGCCGCGCTTCTCCAGCCGTCCGCTCGACATCGACATCGTGCTCTACGACGCGCGCATCTCGGCGCCCGGCGAGGCGCCGGAACTGCCGCGCAGCGAGCTGGCGAGCGAGGGCTTCGTGCTGCTGCCCATGCTCGATCTCGCCCCCGATCTCCGCCACCCGGCGCTGGGCCAGACCCTGACCGAACTCTGGCATGCCATGCCGATGGAGCGGCGCGGGCGGCTGGAACCGGTGGCCGCCCCCTGAGCCGCGGCGGGCCCGATCAGCCGGCCTGGCCGGCCACCGTGCGGCCACCGTCGAGCGGCAGGATCTGCCCGGTGAGGTAGCTGGCATCGGCCAGCAGCCAGCGCACCGCCGCCGCCACCTCGTCCAGCGTGCCGATGCGTCCCAGCGGCGTGCGCGCCAGCATGCGCGCCTGCGCCTCCGTATTGCCGCCGCCTTCCGGCCAGAGGATGGCGCCGGGCGCGATCGCGTTGACCCGCACCTCCGGCCCCATCGCCACCGCCAGGGCGCGCGTGAGCGCATGCAGGCTGGCCTTGGAGGCGAGGTAGAGCAGCAGGTCGGCACGCGGCTGCTCGGCATAGATGTCGCCGATGTTGACCACCGCGCCGCGACTCGCGCGCAGGGCCTCGCGCGCGGCCTGGATGAGGAAGAAGGGCGCGCGCGCATTGGTCGCGAACAGGGCGTCCCACTGTTCCGGCGTCGCGCTGTCCAGCGGCGTCGGGTAGAAGGCCGAGGCGTTGTTGACCAGGCCATCCAGGCGGCCGAACCGATCCAGCGTCGCCTGCACCAGTGAGCGGCAACAGGCCACGTCCTCGAGTTCACCGGGCAGCAGCAGCACGCTGTCCGGGCGCGCCGCCTCCAGCTCGACCGCCAGCGCCTCGGCCTCCGCGCGCGAAGGACGGTAGTGAACGGCCACGCGCCAGCCCGCGCCATGCAGCTCGCGCACGATCGCGGCGCCGACGCGACGGGCGGCGCCGGTGACGAGGGCGACGGGCGATTCGTTTGGCGAGGGCATGATGGATCCAGCCGGCATGGATGCGGAACGGTATACCACCGCAGGCGCGGTCAGGGCGGCGTCAAACGCCCGTTCGATCGCTGCCGTTAGACTCCAGCCCATGGAAGACCTGATCGCGGCACTCGGGCTGCCGGAACAGAAGCCCTGGATCGTCACCTCCGCCTCCGTCCTGCTGCTGGTGCTCGCGGCCTGGCTGGCCGACTTCATCGCCCGGCGTCTGCTGCTCGGGCGGGTGCACCGCCTGATCGAACGCAGCAGCAACCAGTGGGACGACGCCCTGCTGCGGCACGGCGTGCTGCGCTGGGCCGCGCATATCGCGCCGGCCGCGGTGATCCAGTTCGGCGTGCTGTGGCTGCCGGGGCTGCCGCCGGAGCTGGTGCAGCTGCTGCGCAACCTGGCCCTGGCCTTGACCATCGGGATGCTGGTGCTGGCGCTCTCGGCCCTGCTCTCGGCCGGCAACGACCTCTACGAGCGCAACGAGCGCGCCCGCGCGCGCCCGATCCGCGGCTACATCCAGCTGCTCAAGATCTTCCTGTTCGTGATCGCCGCGATCCTGATCGTGGCGGTGCTGATCGAGCGCTCGCCCCTGCTGCTGCTTTCCGGCCTGGGCGCGATGACGGCGGTGCTGCTGCTGGTGTTCAAGGACACCATCCTGAGCTTCGTCGCCGGCATCCAGATCGCCAGCTACGACATGGTGCGGGTCGGCGATTGGATCGAGATGCCGGCGCTGGGCGCCGACGGCGACGTGATCGAGATGGGCCTGCACACGGTCAAGGTGCAGAACTGGGACCGCACCATCACCGCCATCCCGACCTGGCGCCTCGCCACCGAGAGCTTCCGCAACTGGCGCGCCATGAGCGACTCGGGCGGGCGCCCCATCAAGCGCGCGCTGCGCATCGACGCCGGCTCGATCCATTTCCTGACCGGCGAGGAGCTCGATCGCCTGCGCCAGTTCGACCTGCTCAAGCCCTACCTGCAGCGCAAGCAGGCGGAACTGGCCGAGTGGAACGCGCAGCATTCGGGCGAGACCAACCAGCGCCGCCTGACCAACATCGGCACCTTCCGCGCCTATATCGCGGCCTACCTGCGCGCGCATGCCGGACTGCGCCAGGACATGACCCAGATCGTGCGCCAGCTCGAGCCCACGCCCGAGGGCCTGCCGCTGGAGGTCTACGGCTTCGTCGCCGACACCCGCTGGGCCGAGTACGAGGGCGTGATGGCGGACCTCTTCGACCACCTCTTCGCCATCGCCGGCACCTTCGGCCTGCGCCTGTTCCAGCAGCCCTCCGGGCACGACCTGCACGAGGCGCTGGCGCACGGCAAGGGCGGAAGCGGTTCCGGCGCAGGCCTCACGGGCGGATAATCGGGCCGCGTCCCTCCGGAGGAAGCAGGCCATGTTCGAGAAGTTCTCGCGCAGCTGGGGTCTGGTGAAGGCCTCGGCTGCGGTGCTGAGGTCCGACACGGAGCTGTTGGTATTCCCGCTGCTCTCCTCGCTGGCCGCGCTGCTGGTGGCGGCGAGCTTCATCGCCCCGGCCATCGGCCTCGGACTGTTCCAGGGCGGACGGGAGGAGCTTGGGCCGCTGCACGCGGTCTGGCTGTTCGCCTTCTACCTGGTGCAGTACGCGGTCATCTTCTTCTTCAACACCGCCCTGGTCGGCGCCGCGATGATCCGGCTCGACGGCGGCGATCCGACCCTGTCCGACGGCCTGCGCATCGCGCGCGAGCGTCTGCTGCCGATCCTGGGCTACGCCGCCATCGCCGCCACCGTGGGCCTGGTCCTGCGCGCGCGGGAGCAGCGCGCCGGAACCTTGGGCCAGATCGTGATCTCCATCATCGGCGTGGCCTGGACGGTGGCCGCCTTCCTCGTGGTGCCGGTGCTGGTGGCGCAGCACGTGGGTCCGGTCGAGGCGCTGAAGCAGAGCGCCGGCCTGCTGAAGCAGACCTGGGGCGAGAACCTGATCGGCGCCGGCGGCATCGGCATGGCCTTCGGCCTGCTGATCTTCCTCGTGGTGGTACTGGGCCTGGGCCTGGCCGTGGGCCTGGGCGCGGCCTTGGGCTCGCCGGCCGTGCTGGTCACGCTGCTGGTCCTCACCATCGTGGCGGTGCTGCTGCTGGCGCTGGTGCAGGCGGCGCTGGCCGGGATCTACTCGGCCGCGCTGTACCGCTACGCCACCGTGGGCGAGGCGCCGGCCGGCTTCGACGGAGCGGTGCTGAAGGACGCCTTCCAGCGCAAGGTCTGAGCCCGGTGCCGACTGCCCCCGCAGGGACGGCAGGGGAAGGGTAGACTCCCCGCCCATGCC
>JANJTY010000124.1 GCA_024710865.1 Lysobacteraceae bacterium
GCCTCGAACAACCCGGGCGAGACGAATCGCCAGTTGGCTCCGGGTTGCGGCTGGCCCTCGGGAACGTCCCGCCCGACGATACGGATGTCGGAACTGGAGTTGTCGATGCCCGAGAGCGGAAGCGCATCGCTGATGCCCGCGACTTCCACCCCCGGGATGGCGCGAACCCGCTCCAGCAGCTGCTCCATGGCCGGTGCCAGTATCTGCGTGTGCCGCAGGTACCAGGCAAACACGTCCTCGCCCGGAACGGTCGGGGCGGTGTCGAGCAGCACCGCGGCGGTCAGCACGCCCCTGGTGTCGACACCGCTCTCGATGCGGCCGATCTGGCGCAGGCTCTCGATCAGCAATCCGGCACCAACCAGCAGGGTGAGCGAGAGCGCCACCTCCAGCGTCACCAGAACCGATCGCGCGCGGGCCTTGTCGCGCCCGCCGCCGCCGCTGCGCCCCTCCTCCTGAAGCGCCGCACCGGGGGCAACGCGCGAGGCGCGCAGGGCCGGCCAGAGCGAGAACAGCAGCACCGTGCCCAGCGCCACCAGGAGCGACACGCCCACCACCGCCGGGCTCATGCCGGGGGTCGCGTGGCTGGGGATCACTTCCGGCGCCAGCGTCAGCAGGGCAGGCACGGCGGCGGCCGCCAGCGCCACGCCGGCGATGCCGCCAACCACCGCGATGACGAGCGACTCGGCGATCACCACGCGCAACAGGCGCGCGCGGCCGGCGCCCATGGCCGCGCGCACCGCCAGCTCGCGCTGGCGCTGGCTGCCGCGCACGAGCAGCAGGTTGGCCAGATTGGCGCAGGCGATCAGCAGCACCAGCAGGGAGGCGCCGAGCAGGATCAGCAGGGGCTCCTGCACACGGCTGTTGAGCAGCTCGGGCAGCGGGGTCAGGCGGGCCGAGAGCCTGGCGTGATTGTCGGGGTACGCCTCCGCCAGGCGGGCATTGACCGTTTCGAGGTTGGCGCCGAGCTGGTCCAGGCTGGCGCCCGGCGCCAGGCGACCGACCACCATCAGGAAATTGCTGCCCCGCCCCTGCTCGGTCTCGTGCAGGAAAGTCGGCAGGTAGACCTGGGTATCGCCGGGAAAGCGTAAGGTCTCGGGCGCGATGCCGACCACCCGGTGCGCGACGCCATTGAGCACGATCTCGCGCCCGACGACCGCCGCCTCGCCGCCGAAGCGGCGCTGCCAGAGCCCGTGCGTGATCACCGCGACGCGCTCGCCCGCGGCGTCCTCTTCCGGCGTGAAGTAGCGGCCGCCCTGCGCCGCCAGGCCCATCACCTGCCAGAATTCCGGCGTGACCCGGTACGCGGCCAGGCGCTCGGCCTCGCCGCTGCCGGTGAGATTGACGGTGGCGCCGACGAAGCCCGCGAGCGATTGCAGCGTCCCGCCGGCGCCCTCGCGCCAGTCCTCCAGCACCTGCTTGGAAACCGGCCCGCCCCAGTTGCCCTGCTGGCGATTGATGCGGACGATCTGCTCCGCGTCCGGGTATGGCAGCGGCTTGAGCAGGGTGCCGTCGACCACGCTGTAGATGGCCGAGACGCTGCCAACGCCCAGCGCGAGGGTGAGCACGGCCACGGCCAGGAAGGCGGGCTGGCGCAGCAGGCTGCGCAGGGCATGGCGGAAGTCGTCGATCAGGTTCATGCGCATCGTTCCTTGCGATTGAAGTGCGTCTCAGCCGTCGCAGCGCAGGGCCATGCCCGGCTGGATGCGGCGCGCACGCCAGGCCGGCGCCAGACAGGCCATCAGGCAGGCGCCCAGCAGGGCAGCGCCCGCGAGCGCCAGCAGAGGCGCATCGCCGGCCAGGCTCGACGCGTGCAGCAGCCGCTCCAGACCGCTGCGCGCGAGCAGCGCCAGCGGCACGCCGGCCAGCAAGCCGGATGCCGTCCAGCGCAGGCCCTGGGCGAGCAGGAGACGGGTGTTGCCGCCAGCATCGGAGCCCAGGGCCAGGCGCACCGCCAGCTCGTGTCGACGCAGCCACTGCAGCTGGCCGAGCACGCCATACAGGCCGATCCCGCTCATCAGCAGCGAGGCCACCGCCAGCACCGCCAGCAGCGCGCCGAAGAAGCGCTCGGTCGCGAGCGAGGCGCCGACCAGCCCATCCAGCGGACGGACCCGCACCAGGGCCACGCCCGGATCGATGCGCTGCAGCGCCGCGCGCACGGCGGCTTCCAGCGCGAAATCCTCGGCGTCCACCAGCAGGGCGCTGGTGAACCAGCGGTTCACCGCGGCCTGGATGGCGGGATCCATCTGCGCGCGCGGCACGAACAGGGTCGGCAGCGGCGCCAGGCGCAGGCTGGCCTCGTGCATGTCGGCCACCACGCCGGCCACGCGCCAGTCGTGTCCGTCCATGCGCAGGCTGGCGCCCGCGGCCCGCGCCACGTCGCCGAAATAGGCCCGCGCCAGACTGGCGTTCACCAGCACGCGGCGTTCGCCGCCGCTGCGGTCGCCCGCCTCCGCCGACTCACCCGCCAGCAGCGGTACCGCGAGCAGGTCGAGGTAGTCGTCCGAAACACTGCGCACCTCGACCGAGGCGCCCTCGGCGGAGGCGCCGGGCGGCAGCTCGATCCAGTTGTTGAGGCCGGTCTCGAGCGGCAGGCTGGAGCTGCTCGCCACCGCGCGCACGCCCGGCAGCGCGGCCAGTTCGCGCTCCAGCGCGGCCAGCAGTTCGACACTGCGCGCGGTGGCCTGCGCCTCGTCGCGGTAGCGCGCATCGGCCAGCGCCAGCTGCACGGTCTGCACGCCGGCGCTGCGGAAACCCGGGTCGGTGCCGGCCAGGCGCAGGAAACTGCCCAGCATCAGGGCGGTGCCGACCAGCAGCACGCAGGACAGCGCGACCTGGGCCGAGACCAGCCAGGGCTGCGCGCCCACGCCGGCGCCGCGCCCCGCGCCCTGGCTGCGGATCGCGCCCGCCAG
This sequence comes from Lysobacteraceae bacterium, assembly GCA_024710865.1. GTDB lineage: Bacteria > Pseudomonadota > Gammaproteobacteria > Xanthomonadales > Xanthomonadaceae > JANJTY01. The sequence goes on from JANJTY010000124.1 coordinate 2,910, forward strand.
GCTGCCGATGCGCGCGCCGAGCACGCTCAGCCCCGCGCAGACCAGGGTCATGACGGCACCGAGGCAAAGCGCCAGCGCGAGGCTCGTGGCATCGAGCGAAACCTCGGCCAGGCGCGGCAGCGGGAACGGCACCCAGTCGGCCAGACGCGGCAGGATCAGGGCCGCGGCCAGCGCGGAAAGGGCCAGCCCCAGGGCCCAGACCAGGCCGGCATCGATGATCAGCCGCGCCGCCAGACGGCGGCGGCTCGCGCCGAGCGCCAGCTCCACCGCCGCATCGCCGCGTCGCGCCAGGCTGAGGCCGATCAGCAGGTTGGCGACGTTGACGCAGGCGAGCAGGACCAGCAGCGCGACCGCGCCGGCCAGGGGCAGCAGCAGCCCGGCACTGTCGCCGACCACGCGCTCGGCCAGCGGCAGCAGACGCGCGCCGCCCTGGGTCAGGCCCTGCTCGGCGGCGAAGCGCTCGCCCAGCGCCTGCAACTGCTGCTGCAGCGAGGCCACCTCGACGCCCTGCGGCAGACGCGCCAGGAGATGGGTGTTGCTTCCACCCGCACCGATGCCGCCCGGCAGCGAGGGCACCAAGAGCTCGACCTCCGGGTAGAAGCGGAAGCCCTCCGGCAGTACGCCGATCACGCTGTGCAGTTCGCCGTCGATGCGCAGCTGCGCCGCGCCGGGTGCCTGGGCGGCGAAGCGCTCGCGCCACAGGCGCGCGCTGACGATGGCCACCTTGGCGCCGTCGCGCGCCTCGGCGGCCTGGAAGTTGCGGCCCAGCGACGGCGTCAGCCCCAGCGTCGGCAGCAGACCGGCGTCGGCGCGCAGGCCGGACACGCGCTGCGCCAGCCCGCCCCGCGCACCATCGAGGGTGTACTGGGTTCCGGCATCGGCGTAGCTGCCGAGCGTGGCGAGGTGGCCGGCCTGGTCAAGGAAGAAGCGCGCCTGCGTCGCGGTCATCGCGCGCGGATAGGTGTCGGCCGGACCCTGGCGCCAGCTCAGGTACTGCAGGCGCTCGGCATCGGGGTACGGCAGCGGCTTGAGCAGCACGCCCGCGACCAGGGCCGAGGCCAGCATCAGTGCGGTCCCGGCCAGCAGCACCGCGAGCAGGGCCGGCAGGCTCGTGCCGGGCACGCGGCGCAGGCGGCGCAGGCTGAGCTGCAGGTCGGTGAGGAATCGATCGAGCATGGCGTCCGGTCCTGGCCCGTTGCGTATCAGGCCGTGGCCGTGCGCGCGCGTGCGATCTGCGCGTCGAGGCGCTCGTCCTCTTCCTTGCGCAGGCGGTGCAGGGTTTCCTCGTCCACCACGCGACCATCGAACATGAAGATCTTGCGCTGGGCGAAGTCGGCATAGCGCGGATCGTGGGTGACCATGCAGATGGTCGAGCCGGCGCGGTGCAGCTCATCGAGCAAGGCCATCACCGCCTCGCCGTTCTTGGAGTCGAGGTTGCCGGTCGGTTCGTCCGCGAGCAGGATCGAAGGCTGCCCGACCAGGGCGCGCGCCACCGCGACACGCTGCTGCTGACCGCCGGAGAGCTGCGACGGGTAGTGCTTGAGCCGGTGCGCCATGCCGACCCGCTCCAGCGCCGCGAGCACACGGTCGCGGCGCTCGGCCTTGGACAGGCCATCGCGGTAGGTCAGCGGCAGCTCGACGTTCTCGAACACGGTGAGGTCGCCGATCAGGTTGAAGGCCTGGAACACGAAGCCGATCTCGCGGTTGCGGATGCGCGCACGCTCGGACGGGCCGATGTCCTGCACCGGCACGCCGTTCAGCACGTAGGTGCCGCCGGTGGGCGTATCGAGCAGGCCGAGGATCGCGAGCAGGGTCGATTTGCCGCAGCCCGAGGGTCCGGAAATCGAGACGTAATCGCCCTTGTGGATGTCGAAATGCACGCCCGAAAGCGCGTGGGTCTCGACCTCGTCGGTGTAGAAGACCTTGGCGATGCCGTCGAGGTGGATGAGGGGCTGCGGTGCGGTCATGGTGATGTCCTTGGGACGGGATTCGGGAGTCGGGATTCGGGATTCGTGGAAGCAGGCTGTGGCGTCTGACAGTGCTCGCTTTTCTCGTCGTCAACGCGGGCGGAGGGCAATTCGCGAAGCGGAACTCCATGGGTCGCGGGCTTCTGCGAATCCCGACTCCCGAATCTCGGCCTCACTGCAGCTTCAACCGGTCGAACTCCTCCCACTGCGAGGTATCGGAGAGGATGATCTGGTCGCCCGGCTGCAGGCCTTCGACCACTTCGATCAGGCTGACCGAGGCGCGGCCAAGGCGGACCGGGACGCGGCGGGCGATGTTGCCTTCGCGATCGAGGCGGAACAGGCGGACCTGGCTTTCGGGCTGGCCGTAGGCCGGGCGGCCGACATAGAGCACGTCGGACAGGCGCTCGATCTCGATGGTGCCGTCGATGCTGAGGTCGGGGCGCGCGCCCGCTGGCAGCTCGCCCTCCAGTTCGACATCGACCAGCACCGAGCCATTGAGTACCGCCGGGTCGATGCGGGTCACGCGACCCGGCACCACGCCGTTGCGGGTATCGACCCGCACCGCCTGGCCGATCACCACGTCCTTGACCTGGGTCTCGGCGATGCGCAGTTCGGCCATCAGTTCGCCGGGCCGTGCCACGCGCGCCAGGTTCACGCCCGGCCCGACCTGCTGGCCTTCCTGCACCGGCACCTGCTGCAGCACGCCGGCGATGCCGGCCCGCACCCTCAGGCCCTCGGCCTGGCGCTTGCGCAGGTCGGCGGCGTTGCGCAGCTGGTCGATGCGGGCGCGGTCGGCGGCGAGCTGGGCGTCGAGGGTGCGCTCGAACTTCGCGATGCGTTCCTTCTCGATGCCGACGCGCAGCTTGAGCTGCTCGGCAGTCAGCTGGCTGCGGCGGAACTGGATGGCGGGGATGATGCCCTTCTCGGCCAGCTCGCCCTCGGCCTCGGCCTGCAGGCGCGCCGATTCGTACTCGGCCTCGACCCCGGCCAGGTTGGCACGCTGGTCGAGCAGCTGGCTCTCGAGGCTCATCTGGCGCGCGGTGTAGTCGGCCTCGGCCGCGACCAGGGCCGAGCGCGCGCCCAGCTGAAGGTCGACCACCTCGGGATTGGACAGCTCGAGGATCACGGTGTCGGGCTCGACGGTCGCGCCGGGCCGGACCACGATGCGCTCGACCCGGGCCGAGGTCTCGGCCGCGATCCAGCGGATCTCCTTCGGCACCAGCACGCCGGGGCCGCGCACCTCGCGCAGCATCTCGCCGCGCTTGACCGTGTCCATCCACAGGCTGTTGCGGTCGACGCCGGGGGCGGCGGGTTCGAGCCGTGCGATCGCGATGCCGGCGAGCGCGAGGGCGGCGATGCCGGCGCCCAGCCAGATCGCCTGGCGGCGTCGCTTCTTCTGCTTGAGGTCGTTGCGCTGAATGTCCATGCACGCTGAAAAGCAAACCTCGTGCCAGCTCAAGGAATCGAGATATTTCAAAAGTTTGCATTCATGCCTCGACGGGGCCCAAACCCGCGCCGTCCAAGAGCGAACACCCCGCTGTCCGGCTCCGGACCATCGCCGGCGCGCTGCGGGCACCCTTGGCCGCGCCGCGCGCGGGGAGTAGCCTGCGTCTGGGGGACGCGCCGCAGGGATGATCGGTGGCCGGCGTCCGGCGCGACTGAGCGGTTTCCGGGGAGGGAAGCCGGTGCGCGCAACGGGGAGAATCGCTTGAAATCGGTCCTGCTGGCTGAGGCTTCGCAAACGCGTCGCCGCGCCTTGAGCGCGCTGCTTTCGGCGCGTGGCTACGCCGTTACCGCCCTGCCCGACCTCGACGAGGCCTATCGCGCGCTGCAGCGCTCGACCACCGCCGCGGCCAGCTATGCCGCGGTGGTGCTGGGCTGGCCGGAGTACGCCGACGGCACCGTCGAGGATGTGTTCGGTCTGCTGCACAGCGAACGCTTCGAACACCTGCCTGTACTCATCCTGGCCGACAGCGCGTCCACCGGCGCGGTCAACTGGCGCATGACGCGTCCCGGTACCGCCCTGCTGCAGTGGGGCGATTTTGGCGAAGCCGGCGAGGCACTCGACCAGCTGCTGCGACCGCGCCAGACATCGGGCCCGGAGCTTGGCAGCGGCGGCTCCAACCTGCGCGTGCTGCTGGTCGACGACTCGCCCACCGTGCGCATGGCCTTCGCCAAGCTGCTGCGCCGCCACGGCTACGATGTCGAGATCGCCAGCAACGTGGCCGAGGGCCTGGACAGGGCGGCGAACCAGCCCTTCGACATCGCGGTGGTCGACTACTTCATGCCCGGCGGCAACGGCACCGAGTTGATCGCCGCCCTGCGCGCCGACCCGGCGACCGAACACATCCTCGCCGCCACCATCACCGGCACTTACTCCGACACCATCATCAGCGAGTCGCTCGCCTGCGGCGCGGTCGAGTGCCTGTTCAAGAGCGAGGCCAAGGAGCTGTTCCTGGCGCGCCTGTCCTCGCTCGCCCGCACCGTGCACGACCGCAAGGCGGTGGACGCCGAGCGCAAGCGTCTGCAGGGCATCCTCAGCTCGGTCGGCGATGGCGTCTACGGCGTCGATCCCGAAGGCCGGATCGAGTTCATCAATCCGGCGGCCATCGACCTGCTCGGTTTCGCCGATGCCTCCGAGCTAATCGGACGCGGCGCCTTCGAGAGCTTCCACCACACCTCGGAGGACGGCACGCCGCTGTCGCGCCCGGCCTCCTACCTCAACCAGTGCTACGCCGACGGCAGCCAGGTGCTGGCCTGGCAGACGGCCTTCTGGACCGCGGCGCGACGGGCGATACCGGTCGAGTGCACGGTCTACCCGATGCGCATCGACGGCGTGCGCACCGGCTCGGTGGTGGCCTTCCGCGACATCTCCGCCCGCCGCGCGCTGGAGAACGAACTGCGCTGGCAGGCCGAGCACGACGCCCTCACCAAACTGCACAACCGGGCCTGGTTCGAGGCCCAGCTGGAGCAGGAGATCAACCGCTTGAAGCGCAGCGAGCAGGTCTCGGTCCTGCTGTTCGTCGACCTCGACCGCTTCAAGTACATCAACGACACCGCCGGCCACGCCGCCGGTGACCAGCTACTGATCGAGGTCACTGGGCGGCTCAAATCGCGCCTGCGCGCTTCCGACCACCTGGCGCGCATGGGCGGCGACGAGTACGCGGTGATCCTGCGCAACGTCAACGCCGACGACATCGCCGGCCTGGCCGACGGCTTCCGCAAGGCGCTCACCGGCGCGCCCTTCGTCTACGCCGGCAAGAGCTACCGCATCACCATCTCGATCGGCGCGGCGCGCATGGACCGCCACACCGCCTCGCCGAGCGAGGCGATGGCGCATGCCGACATCGCCTGCCACATCGCCAAGAACGCCGGCCGCAACCAGACCCACGTCTATACCCCGGAGCTGGGCAGGAAAGCCGCGATGGACGAGGACCTGGGCTGGTCGGCGCGACTCGAGGAGGCCCTGCGCAACGACCGCTTCGTGCTCTGCTTCCAGCCCATCGTGCCGCTCAAGGGCCTGGAGCAGGAGCCCTACCCCGCCGCCGAGCGCGGCCTGTGGAAGCGCCAGCTCGACCGCAATCCGAACAGCGCCGCGCTGTACGAAGTGCTGCTGCGCCTGCGCGACGCGCAGGGCGAGCTGGTCTCGCCCAACGCCTTCCTGCCCACGGCCGAGCGCTTCGGGCTGATGCCGGACATCGACCGCTGGGTGATCGACCGCAGCCTGCGCGCGCTGCGCGAGGCGCGCGCGCAGGAGTCCCGCCACCTGATGCTGAGCATCAACCTCTCGGCCCAGGCCCTGGCCAGCGCCGGGCTGGCCGCCTACATCACCGCCAAGGTGGTCGAGCACAACATCGACCCGGCCATGCTGGTGTTCGAGATCACCGAATCGCACAGCATCGCCGACGTCGCCAGCGTGCAGGCCCTGCTGCACGAGCTGCGCCAGCTCGGCTGCCGGATCGCGGTGGACGACTTCGGCACGGGCTTCTCCACGTTCTCCTACCTGCGCCAGCTCGAGGCCGACATTCTCAAGATCGACGGCAGCCTGATCGCCGGCCTGCCGGACGACCAGCTCGACCGCACCGTGGTCGCCGCCCTGGTGAGCATCGCGCGCAGCGCCGGCAAGCTGACCGTGGCCGAGTGCGTGGAGAACTCGGCCGCCCTGTTCACCCTGCTGCAGTGCGGCGTGGACTACGTGCAGGGCCACAGCGTCGGCATGCCGCGCCTGCAGCTGGCGGCGAATGCCGCGCTGTCGGTGGTTGAATCGCAGGCGCCACCGCGCGCCGCAGCGGGCTGAGACGACCAAGCTCGGCGCGGGCCCTCGCCGCCGCCCGCGCTCCAGCCCGAGGTTCGCTCAGCGCGCGGCCGCGACCGCGAAGTTGTGCACCCGCGACTGCGGCTCGAAGCCGGCACGCAGGATGTTGTTCCAGGAGTGCTGCGGATCGCCCGGCACCGCCTCGCCCGTTTCCGTGTGCAGGACCGAGAGTCCCAGCGTGCGCGCATGTGCGATGCGCGCCGCCATCAGCGCGCGTTGGCTGCCGCGGCCGCGATAGCGCGGATCGGTCGCGCCCCAGGTGAGGTAGCCGGCGTCACCGTCGACGTAGAGCACGCCGCAGCCGGCCGGCGTCTCGCCGTCGAAGCTCATGAACACGTGTGCCTGCGGCTGACCGGGAAGGCGCGCCAGGAGCGGGAACAGGGCCGGGCCGAGGTCGAAGGCGGCGCCGGCGATGCGCGCGAACGCGTCGCCGAGCGCGGGTCCGATGCGCTCGACCCGCAGCGATCCAGCCGGAACGGGACAGGGTGAAACATCGCGTCGAAACCGGCGCCAGGCGCGTCCAGGCTGCAGGCCGGCGGCGTGCAGCAGCGACTCAAGCGCCGCCAGTTCCGCCTCCTGCACGCTCAGGAATGCACGTCGGACCGGCTGGACGCGGTAGAAGTCGAGGAGCTCCGGAAGCCGCCCGGCATCGGCCGATGACAGCCCCAGCGTACGGTTGAGCATGATGCCCTCATCCGCGGCGCAGGCGCTGGCGAAGCCCTGCGCCAGCGGCAGGCGCCGCAGACCCAGCGCAGCGCGCTCGGCGGGCGTGGCCAAGGCGTGCAGATCGGCGACGCAGGCGGCCTCGAGCCGGGCCAGGCGGGCGTGTGCTTCGGGATGCATACGGGAGGGGACGCCAACAGGGAGCCGCACGGGCCGCCAGTCT